>UQPL01000071.1:0-9506 GCA_900542895.1 uncultured Collinsella sp.
GAGATCTGCGCATGTCTCGTGGGCTCGGAGATGTGTATAAGAGACAGGTGCAAAAACCGTGCGTGCCCAGCGTGCCATCGTCGGTGCACACGTTAACCGTGGCGCCCAGCGCGCGGAACTCGTCGATGCCCACGGCCTTGGAAGCGGTGCCAAAGCCCAGGCACACGTCCACATCAACACTCTGCTCGGCAAGCATACCGGCAAGACACAGCACAGGCGGAACGCCGATGCCACCGGCGACGAGCAGGGCCTTCCTGGTGCCCTCGGGTACCATCCAGCCACGGCCACCGGGGCCCAGCAGGTTAGAGGAGGAGCCAGGGCCCATCTGGGACAAACGACGGGTATCGTCGCCCACGACGGCGTACCACAGCTCGACGGTGCCGGCCTCGGCGTCGGCGCGGTAGTAGCTCAGGGGCACGCGAAGCAACGAGGACGCATCACCGGGTACGGCGATATTCACAAACTGACCGGGCTTGAGCGCACTTGCAAGCTTGGGGGCCGAGATGACGAGCGAGAAGACGCCGTCGGCAATCTCCCGGTTCGAGACGACCTCGAAGTCGTGCATGCGTGCAGTGGAAGGTGTGGGCATAAACGCTCCAATCCCCCATGCGGTTGCATGGTCCAAACGAATAGAAAGCGCGGCACCGCAAGGGCGCCGCGCACAAAAGCGATAAGGCTATGCTAGCAGATGCAGCCGTCGGCAAGCGTCTGTTTACCGCCGACAAATACATCGGTGGCACGACCGGTGAGCGTGCGGCCGGCAAAACCGGAGTTCTCGGCGCGCGACTCGTAACCGTCCTCGCCAACCGTCCAGGTGGCGGACGGGTCGAACACGGTCAGGTCGGCAACGGATCCCGCCTTGACCTGAACCTGGTCGAGACCCAGGATCTCACGCGGTTTGATGGCCATGAGCTCGACCATGCGGCCCATGCTCATCTTACCCGTGTTGACCAGCTCGGTGAGCACGAGCGACAGCGAGGTCTCGAGGCCGATCATGCCAAAGGGTGCGAGCTCGAACTCGCGGGCCTTCTCCCACGGGGTGTGCGGAGCGTGATCGGTAACGATCACGTCGACGGTACCGTCGATGACGCCCTGACGAATGGCCTCGGCGTCCTCGTCGGTGCGCAGCGGCGGATTGACCTTGAGCGAGGTGTTGTAGGTCTCGTCCAAGTCGTTCTCGGTCAGGAACATGTGGTGCGGGGTGGCCTCGCAGGTCACCTGGACACCGGCGGCCTTACCGGCACGCACGAGCTCGAGACCGTGAGCGGTGGAGATGTGCTGGATGTGCAGCTTGGCACCGGTCAGCTTGGCGATCTCGATGTCGCGGGCGATCTGAAGCTCCTCGCCGGCGGCCGGCCAGCCCTCGAGGGCCAGACGGGTCGAGACCTTGCCCTCGTTGATCTGGCCGTGGCCGACCAGATCCTCGTCCTGGCAGTGGCTCATAAAAACCTTGCCGAACATCTTGCCGTAGTCCATGCAGCGACGGAGCATGCCCGCGCCCTGCACGCCGCGACCATCGTCGGTGAAGGCGACGGCGCCGTGGGCGACCATATCACCCATCTCGGACATGGCCTCGCCCTTAAGACCGCGGGTCATGGCGCCCGACGGATAGACGCGGCAGTGACCGACCTCGGCAGCACGGGACTTAACGAACTCCACGACGGTACCGTTATCGGTAACGGGATCGGTGTTGGGCATGGAGCACACGCCGGTAAAGCCGCCCTTGGCAGCTGCGCGGGTGCCGCTCTCGATGTCCTCTTTGACCTCGTAGCCGGGCTCGCGAAGGTGAACGTGCATATCCACCAGGCCGGGGACGAGGTACTTGCCGGAAAGGTCGCGGACCTCGGCTCCCTCGACGGCGAGATTCTCGCCGACCTCGGCGATCTTGTCGCCGTCAATCAGGACGTCAACGACACCGTCAAGCTCGACGGACGGGTCGACGACGTGGGCATTCTTAAGAAGCAAGGCCATTATCGGCACCTCCAAGCAGCAGATACAGGATAGCCATACGCACGCAGATACCGGCGTAGACCTGCTCCAGGATGACGGAGCGTTGCGGGTGGTCGGCCATATAGGAATCGAACTCGACGCCGCGGTTGATGGGGCCCGGGTGGCAGATGATCGCGTCGGGCTTCATGAGCTTCTCGCGGTCCTTGGTCAGGCCGAAGAGCTTGTGGTACTCGCGAATGGTCGGGAACGGGGCACCCTCGAGGCGCTCCTGTTGCACGCGCAGCATGTAGACGACGTCCAGCTCGGGCAGGACGGAATCGAGGTCGCTCGTCACGTGGTCGCAGCCCAGGACCTCGGGCGCCGGCGGCAACAGCGTGCCGGGGGCGACGGCGTAGGTCTCGCAGCCCATGATCTTAAGGGCGGGGATCAGCGAGCCGCAGACGCGGGAGTGCGCGATATCGCCGACGACGGCGACCTTCAGACCGTGGAAGTCACCCTTGTGCTCCCAGATGGTGTACAGGTCGAGCAGGGCCTGCGTGGGATGGTTGTGCTTGCCGTCACCGGCGCAGATGACGCTCGCGGGCGAGTTCTGCGTGACGATGTAGGGAGCACCGGCGTGCTTATCGCGCACGACGATGCAGTCGATCTTATAGGCGTTGAGGGTCTCGACGGTGTCGACGAGGCTCTCGCCCTTGACCGTAGAGGTCGAGGAGCCGCCAAAGTTAAGGCTATCGGCCGAAAGGCGCTTCTCGGCAAGCTCGAAGGAGCTGCGGGTGCGCGTCGAGGGCTCGTTGAACATGTTGACGATGGTCTTGCCCTTGAGCGTGGGGACCTTCTTGATCGCACGCTCGTTGACCTCGGAGAACGCCTTGGCGGTCTCGAGGATGAGCTTGATATCCTCTTCGGAGTACTCGGTAATGTCGATCAGGTGCTTATGGTTGAACGCCACGGTACTACTCACCTCCCAGCGGCGCGGAGCCCACATGGGAACCCGGCGCGACGTCGTTAATCTCGACGGCGGTGTGGCCGTCGACTTCCTTCATATATAGATGCACGTTCTCCTCATGCGACGAGGGAACGTTCTTGCCGACAAAGTCCGGCGAGATGGGGAGCTCGCGGTGGCCGCGGTCAACGAGGACTGCCAACTCAATGCGGCTCGGACGGCCCAGGTCCATGACGGCGTCGAGAGCGGCGCGGATGGTACGGCCCGTATACAGGATGTCGTCCACCAGCACGACGCGCTTGCCGTCGACGCTGAAGGGAATGTTGGTAGCGTGGATCGCGGGAGCGAAATTGGTAGCGTAGTCATCGCGGTAGAAGCTGATGTCCAGGCTGCCGAGCGGAACTTCGACGCCCTCGATCTCCTTGATCTCCTCGGCGAGCTTCTTTGCCAGAAGGTCGCCGCGCGTGACGATGCCAACCAGAGCGAGGTCTTCACAGCCCTCGTTGCGCTCGAGAATCTCGTGCGCGATGCGAGTCATCGCTCGATTGACGGCGGTCTCGTCCATAATGACCGCCTTGGGGGAAGTCGTGCCCATCGATCTCCTTCCTCACATGTCTTGACTGCTGACACAGTCAAAAAAATAGATGCCCGACCGCTTAAAGCGGACCAGACACCCACAGGAAAGGCTGCTCTTTGGCAGCTATGTAATTCCATGTGGGTATCTCGTACCCCTTTAATGGTCAAGGGATAGTGTAGCCAACCTCGTGCTTAATTGCGAGCATAAATACAGAGCAATCCGTAAACGGAGCCCAATGCTCCATAAACCTATATATATTTGTGGGACGAGCTTGAAAACACACGCACGAGCTGGCATAATCCCCTCTGCTGCACGCAAATCGGATCTACGTCCAGGGCCGTGGCGTGGGCACTATCGCCAAAAGAGGAATATCTCTGTGTAGATTGCGCACAGGGAGCGACTTCTGTGCTATAGTTCAGGCTTGTTTGTTAACGCGACATGTTCGTTTGTCGCCCAAGGAGGGTCAGTTATGTCCAAAGTTTGCGAAGTTTGCGGTAAGCACCCCGTTGCCGGTCGCTCCATCAGCCACTCTCACCGCGTCACCAACCGTAAGTTCCGCCCCAACATCCAGCGCGTCTACGTCGTCGTCGATGGTCACCGTCGCAAGATGAACGTTTGCTCCACCTGCCTCAAGTCCGGCAAGGTTGCGCGCTCCTAAATAAGGTCTTACCAACAAGTACCTCGGACTCTCCGGGTCAAAGACCTCGCGTTCACATAGAACTTACCAAAGGCGCCCCCCCCTACGGAGGGCGCCTTTTTGCACTCATTGGGGACAGACTTACATGAGTGTTTTCACGCATTGGGGACAGACATGACGTACACATGCGGCGCCATGATCAGGTCCTGCCCAGCCTCACGCAGCCTCCTTCCAGCCTGCAGTGGCCTTGGTCACGCTTGTAGCGCCGATACCGGTGATACGGGCAATTTGCTTGACCGTGAGATGTGCCCGCCTGAGCCTCAGCAGACACGCATCACGCTCGAGTCGCGGCAGGGCCTTGAGCAGCGCAGGATCTATGCTCGGCAGGACTTCGTGAGCAACGGAAAGGGCCTCCTCATCGGGGATCCGCCGGCGTGGAAGAACCTCTACTGACCAGATGCGCCCGGCAACTTTCTCGAGATGCTTGCAATAGCAACGGGAGCCTCCGACAATATCGAGCATAGGGGCCGCATCACAGATGTCAAAGGGATCATAGCCCAGCTGATATGCCTTGTAGCTTGACCAGCGGTATGCTTCGAGTAAGTTAATTGCACCCTTCACGGGATTGAAATGGATGTAATCGAGTAGCTGCACCGCCTGTGTGTCCGACTCAACCGCGACCCGCGAATAGCGATTATCAAACAGATGTCCCGTTTTCCCATTGAAATACTCATGAGAGTCTGTCCCCAATGAGCGAGGCGATGCAGCAGGCAGATAGTTTTAGTTAAAACGCTTCATTTAATTGAAGCGTTTTAGTGTGCCTTTTAGAGGAATCTTACCGTTCGCCGAATAATTTCTTGCTATCATGCAAGGCGTAGGGTAAATCTCCGATCGCAAGGAGACACAAATGGTGAAAAAGTCACCGGAAAACACTACTCCCGCAATTGTGGACAACGTAGAGGCGCTTGAGGCTAAGCTCGCTCAGATGCGAGAGGCCCAGGCGCTTTTTGCTACGTACACGCAGGAGCAGGTCGACAAGATCTTCTATGAGGCCGCCATGGCCGCCAACAAGGCTCGTATCCCGTTGGCGAAGATGGCCATCGAGGAGACCGGCCGCGGCGTTCTTGAGGACAAGGTCATCAAGAACCACTACGCCGCAGAGTACATCTATAACGCTTACAAGAACACCAAGACCTGTGGTGTCCTGGAGCGCGACGAGGCTTACGGCATCACCAAGATCGCCGAGCCTATCGGCATCGTGGGCGCCGTCATCCCGACGACCAACCCCACCTCCACCGCGATCTTCAAGACGCTGATCTGCCTGAAGACCCGCAACGCCATCATCATCTCCCCGCACCCGGCTGCCGCCAAGTGCACCATCGCCGCCGCCAAGCTCGTGCTTGACGCCGCCGTCAAGGCCGGCGCCCCCGAGGGCATCATCGGCTGGGTCGATGTCCCCTCCATCGAGCTGACCAACATGGTCATGCGCGACGTCGACATCATCCTCGCCACCGGTGGCCCGGGCATGGTCAAGGCCGCTTACTCCTCGGGCAAGCCCGCCCTGGGCGTTGGCGCCGGTAACACCCCGGTCGTCATCGACGACACCGCCGACGTGCTGCTCGCCGTCAACTCCATCATCCACTCCAAGACCTTCGACAACGGCATGATCTGCGCTTCCGAGCAGTCCGTGACTGTCATCGACAGCATCTATGACCAGGTTAAGGCCGAGTTCCAGAAGCGCGGCTGCTACTTCGTCAACCAGGGTACCGAGATGGAGGCCCTGCGTGCCGCCATGTTCAAAAACGGCGCTCTCGATCACCGCATCCCCGGCATGGCCGCTGCCAAGATCGCCGAGCTCGCCGGCATCGAGGTTCCCGCCAAGACCAAGATCCTGATCGCCGAGGTCACCTCAACCGACCCCGCCAAGGAGGAGTTCTCCCACGAGAAGCTCTCCCCGGTCTTGGCCATGTACCACGCCAAGGACTTCCAGGAGGCCGTCGACAAGGCCGAGCACCTGGTGCTCGCCGGTGGCCCGGGCCACACCGCCTCTCTGTACGTGCACCCCGCCCAGGCCGAGAAGATCAGCCTGTTCGAGCACGTCATGAAGGCCTGCCGCATCGTCATCAACACCCCGTCCTCGCACGGTGGCATCGGTGACCTGTACAACTTTGGCATGAAGCCGTCTCTGACCCTGGGCTGCGGCTCCTGGGGCGGCAACTCCGTCTCCGAGAACGTTGGGGTGAAGCACTTGATCAACGTTAAGACTGTGGCCGAGCGCCGTGAGAACATGCTGTGGTTCCGCGCTCCCGAGAAGGTCTACTTCAAGAAGGGTTCCACGCCCGTCGCCCTCGACGAGCTGGGCAACGTCATGGGCAAGAAGCGCGCCTTCATCGTTACCGACCAGTTCCTCTTCAAGAATGGCAACACCCGCGCCATCGAGGCCAAGCTCGACGAGATGGGCATCGCCCACGACTGCTTCTACGACGTCGAGCCCGATCCGTCGCTGCAGTGCGCACGTCGCGGCGCCAAGCAGATGGCTCTCTTTGAGCCGGACGTCATTATCGCCGTCGGCGGTGGCTCCGCTATGGACGCCGGCAAGATCATGTGGATGATGTACGAGCACCCCGAGTGCAAGTTTGAGGACATGGCCATGGACTTCATGGACATCCGCAAGCGTATCTTCACCTTCCCCGAGATGGGCAAGAAGGCCTACTTCGTCGCCGTCCCGACCTCCTCGGGTACCGGCTCCGAGTGCACGCCGTTCGCCATCATCACCGACAAGGAGACCGGCATCAAGTGGCCGCTCGCCGACTACGCGCTGCTCCCCAACATGGCTATCGTCGACGCCGACAACTGCATGACCGCCCCGCGCGGCCTGACCGCTGCCTCCGGCATCGACGTCATGACCCACGCCATCGAGTCCTACGTCTCCATCATGGCTTCCGACTACACCAAGGGCCTCTCCGAGCGCGCTGCCAAGCTCGTCTTTGAGAACCTGCCCTCCAGCTTCACGAACGGCGCCAAGGACCCGCACGCCCGCGAGGAGATGCACAACGCCTCCTGCATGGCCGGTATGGCCTTCGCCAACGCCTTCCTGGGCCTCAACCACTCCATGGCTCACAAGCTCGGCGCTTTCCATCACCTGCCCCACGGCATCGCTAACGCTGTCATCCTGACCCGCGTCATGCGCTACAACGCCGCCGAGGCTCCCGTCAAGATGGGTACCTTCTCCCAGTATCCTTACCCCAACGCGCTGCACAACTACGCCGAGATGGCCAAGTACTGCGGCATCGAGGGCAAGGACGACAAGGAGGTCTTCGAGAACTTCATCACGAAGCTCGAGGAGCTCAAGGACTTCATCGGCGTCAAGAAGACCATCGCCGACTACGGTGTTGACGAGCAGTACTTCCTCGACACCCTCGACGAAATGACCGAGCAGGCATTCAACGACCAGTGCACCGGCGCCAACCCGCGCTACCCGCTCATGAGCGAGATCAAGGAGCTCTACCTGGACGCCTACTACGGCCGCGAGCCCCAGGATTACGCCGTCTGCTAGTTTTAGCACGGTTTTTAACGGCGGGGGTGCACGGGTGTTTCACGCACCCCCGCCGTCGCTTCTATCGCATCGTTGAAAGGATGCAACCATGCTGCTACCCGATTCCAAGACCGAGCTCGTCCGCCGTGGCAACAAGGTCGTTTACGACCTGGGCGACAAGATTGTCAAGGTCTTTAACGAGACCAAGCCTGTCTCCGACGTGTTCAACGAGGCTTTGAATCTTGCCCGCATCAATGAGTGCGGCATCCGCAGCCCCAAGGCTCTCGAGGTTTCCCAGCTCGAGAACGCCAACGGCTGGGCGCTCGTGACCGAGAAGGTTCCGGGCACCACCCTTGCCGAGAAGATGACTGCCGAGCCCCAGCGCTTTGGTGAGTACCTCGAGATGTTCGTCGACCTCCAGATCGAGATCCACGGCTACACCTCCCCGCTGCTCAACCGTCAGCGCGACAAGTACGCCCGCATGATCGACAGCCTTGATCAGCTCAATGCCACCACGCGCTACAACCTTCAGGAGCGTCTGGACGGCATGACCAAGGAGTTCAAGGTCTGCCACGGCGACTTCAACCCCTCCAACGTCATCGTCGGCGACGACGGCCAGCTCTATGTGTGCGACTGGGCACACGCCACCCAGGGCTCCCCTGCTGCCGACGTTGCCACCACCTACCTGCTCTTTGCCCTCAACAGCAAGGACCAGGCCGAGGCCTACCTGGAGCTCTACTGCGACCGCGCCGACATGCCCATGCAGGTCGTGCGTCAGTGGACGAGCATCGTTGCCGCTTCCGAGCTCGCTCGTAAGCGCAACGTGAACGATGAGTTCCTGAAGAACTGGATCGACGTCGTCGATTATCAGTAATATCTGAGCGATTTATTTCGCATCGGAGGCACAAGGAAAACCCCGCAGCTCGCATGGGCTGTGGGGTTTTCCTTTTAGATATCGAAGATACTACAAGATAAAAGGACGGCCCCACATCTCCCCGATCTGGAGAAATGCGGGGCCGTCCCGTATATCGAACTACAAGCGAAATCGTCGATTAACGGCGTGCTGCCTTCACAAGCTCGGCGACCTTGGCGACGACCTCGTCGATCGCCACATCCTCGCGCTCACCCGTGGCACGGTCCTTGAGCTCAACGGTGCCATTCTTAAGGCCACGCTTACCCAGAACGACCTGATACGGGAAGCCCATAAGATCGTTGTCGGCAAACTTAAAGCCGGGACGCTCGTCGCGGTCGTCGACGACAACCTCGATACCCTCGGCGCACAGGCCATCAACGATCTGCTCGCAGACGATAGCGCACTCCTCCTTCTTGGGATCGAGCGGAATCACCGCGACCTCGTACGGGGCAACGGAGACCGGCCAGACGATGCCGTGCTCGTCGTTGTGCTGCTCCACGACGGCAGCGAGCGAGCGGGACACACCAACGCCGTAGCAACCCATGATGAGCGGCTTCTCCTTACCGTCCTCATCCATAAAGGTGGCACCCATGGCCTCGGAATACTTGGTGCCCAGCTGGAAGACCTGAGAGACCTCGATGCCACGGGCAGCAGAGAGCGGCTTGCCGCAGTGCGGGCAGGGGTCGCCGGCGACAACGGTGACCAGATCAGCCCACTCGTCGACGGTAAAGTCGCGCTCGGGGCAGGCACCGGTAAAGTGATAGTCGACCTCGTTGGCACCGCAGGCCCACTGCTTGGACTCGCGCAGGCTCTCGTCGCAGACCAGACGAATGCCCTCGGGCAGGTTAACCGGTCCGATAAAGCCCTTATGCAGACCGTAGGTCTGGAGCTCCTCATCGGTCATCATGCGATAACCCTTGCCAAAGACATGCTCGGCCTTGCAGTCATTGA
>UQPL01000072.1:0-9393 GCA_900542895.1 uncultured Collinsella sp.
TGTTGTGGGGTCGGCCTGCCGATGGGTGTGCAGCCCGCCTCCGATGTTCTGATTCGATACGCCTATTGTAAAACATGTTGTTTAAACATGTACAGGCAAGATAAAAAAGTTGGTCGATTTTCGGCGAATGGCTACATGTCATGAAAAAGCCCCGACCTCACAACGTGAGATCGGGGCAAGAGCGGTATGTAGGTTTTTGCTACTCGGCGTCGGCGAAGCCGTTGGGATTGTGGCTCTGCCAGTTCCAGCTATCGCGGCACATGTCCGCGATATCGTACTGGGCCTTCCAGCCCATCATGCGCTCGGCCTTGGAGGCATCGCACCAGTTGGCGGCGATGTCGCCGGCGCGGCGCTCGCGGATCACGTAGGGCAGCTCCTTGCCACAAGCCTTGGAGAAGGCGGCGACGACCTCGAGTACCGAGGTGCCGGTGCCGGTGCCCAAGTTAAAGATCTCGACGCCGGTCTTGCCGTTCATCCAGTTAAGGGCGGCAACGTGACCAGAGGCCAGATCGCACACGTGGATGTAGTCGCGTACGCCGGTGCCGTCGGGGGTGGGGTAGTCGTTGCCAAAGACCTGAACGGCCTCGAGCTTGCCCACGGCAACCTGGGCGACATAGGGCACCAGGTTGTTGGGGATGCCCTTGGGGTCCTCGCCGATCAGGCCCGACGGATGAGCGCCGATGGGGTTGAAGTAACGGAGCAGCACGACGTCCCACTCGGGGTCGGCGGTGTGGACGTCCATAAGGATCTGCTCGATCATCCACTTGGTCCAACCATAGGGGTTGGTCGCGGGCTTCTTGGGATCCTCCTCGGTGACGGGCGGGTTGTCCGGGTCGCCGTAGACGGTCGAGGAGCTCGAGAAGATGATGGACTTGCAGCCATGGTTGCGCATGACGTCGATGAGCACCAGGGTGTTCTCGATGTTGTTGTGGTAGTACTCGACGGGCTTGCTCACCGACTCGCCGACGGCCTTAAAGCCGGCAAAGTGGATGACACGGTCGATCTGATGGGTATCGAAGATCTTGTTCATCGCATCGCGGTCGAGCACGTTGGCCTCGTAGAAGGTGAGGTTCTTGGCGGCCTCGTCGCCCACGATGGTCTTGACGCGGTCGACGGCGACGGCGCTGGAGTTGGAGAGATCATCGACGATGACGACCTGGTAGCCACCCTCGAGCAGCTGAACGACGGTGTGCGAGCCGATAAAGCCGGCGCCACCGGTAACGAGGACACAGGTGTCTTTGGGGTCGAGTGCTTTGGACATGTAGTCTCCTATCGAATCAGGAACACTTCTTCAGGGGAGTATAGCGCAGGCAGGGACGCCCAAATCGTGCGCTGTAGGAAAAGCGGAGGATTGTGCCAACGTACTCATAGAAGAGCTTGCGTACGCATAACCTGATCTTTGACATTTGCTTACGAGCCGCTGACCTTGTAGTTTCCTGCCGTTCGTGGAAATCGTTGGGACGCGCCATATGTACGCTAATATGTATGAGTTGAGCGACATATAAATAAACATGTAACGGAGTACATATGTCACCAAACAGCGATTCCATCCTTTCCCAGGAGCTCTCGCGCCGCACTGCCCTCAAGGCCCTGTTCGGCGCCGCTTCTGCGGCAGTTCTTTTTGGCCTGCCCGCTCGCGCCCATGCGGCGGAGGCTTCCAAAGAAACAACCGATAAACTGAATGCCGCCCAGGCCCAGCT
Source organism: uncultured Collinsella sp. (assembly GCA_900542895.1). Classification (GTDB taxonomy): domain Bacteria; phylum Actinomycetota; class Coriobacteriia; order Coriobacteriales; family Coriobacteriaceae; genus Collinsella. Next base: position 1,701 of record UQPL01000072.1, read on the forward strand.
CGACGAGGTTCAGGCCCAGCTCGACAGCATCGCAAATGAGTATGCGGCGCTGGCCAACAAGAATGCCCAGACCCTCAACGACATCGAGAATGTCCAGGGCAAGATTGACGACACGCAGGCCCAGATCGATGAAAAGAAGGCCGAGCTCAAGAAGAAGCGCAACGACCTTTCCGATCGCGTGGCCGCCAGCTACAAGTCCGGCGGCACGAACATCCTGTCGCTGCTGCTGGCCTCTGGCTCGTTTGAGGAACTCGTCGCCAACGCGCATTACGTTGAGAAGATCAACAAGAGCGACCGCGACGCCATCGAGGACATTCAGACCATCCAGGAAGAGCTCGATGCGCAAAAGACCGAGCTCGAGTCGCAGAAGGCCGACTTAGAGAAGCTCAAGGACCAGCAGACTGCCCAGATGCAGGACATGCAGGCCAAGCAGCAAGAAGTCCAGACCGTGCTGAACGGTCTTTCCGACGACGTCAAGGAGCTCATGGCTCAGCGCGATTCCGAGATCCTCGCTGCCGCCCAGGCTGAGGAGGCCGCTAGGAAGGCTGCCGCTGCCGCGGCTGCCGCGAACAAGAACAATTCCTACTCGGGTGGTTCGAGCTCGGGTGGTGGATCGTACGCGCCCGGAACTCCGCAGCAGAATGCCGGCTCGGGCAAGCAGCAGGCTGTCGTCAACGCGTGCTACTCCACGCCTTCGCCGGGTCAGAACTGGTGCGCGGCGTGGGTCACCAATGTCTTCCGTAACGCCGGCGTTGGCTACTTTGGCGGCAATGCGTGCGACATGTTTAACGCTTGGTGCTATAGCTCCGACCGCTCGGCGCTGCAGGTGGGCATGATCGTGGCCGATTCCTCGCACAGCGGCACGGGTGCTCCGGGCCTTATCTACGGTCATGTGGGTATCTACGTTGGCGGCGGCATCGTTATGAGCAACGAGGGTGCCATTACGTCTAAGTCGCTCGATTCGTTCATTAGCTTTTATGGTACTGGCTCTGGCGTGCGCTGGGGCTGGCTTGGCGGTATTGCACTGTCGTAACGGCGGTTTGAAGTAAGTTGGTCCGTGGCTGCCCGGAAGGCATTAGGTTGCCTGCTCTACAGTCCTGCGCAAGACGAAGGCCACATTAAGTGGCCTTCTTTCCGTGCGGAACTCGCGACCAACCTTATGCCTCGCCCGCGGTCCCGGACCTTCCGGGTTCGGGGCGCGACACACTGGACTGGGTTATCTGAATAAATATGGTGAAGGCCCCTTTCGGGGTCTTCTTTGTTAAAGGAATTCGCCTACTCGGTGGACTTCGGGTTCTAGGTCTACGCCGAATTGGTCTTTGACGGTTGCCTGGATGTGGCGGATGAGTTCGTCGACGTCGGCGGCGGTGGCGTGGTCGGCGTTGACGATAAAGCCGCAGTGCTTTTCGCTTACCTGCGCGCCGCCAACGGCGTGTCCTCGCAGGCCGGCATCCATGATGAGCTTGCCGGCAAAGTGGCCCTCGGGGCGCTTGAAGGTGGAGCCGGCGCTCGGCATGTCGAGCGGCTGCTTGTCCTCGCGGCGCTGACGGTAGTCGTCCATGTCGGCCTTGATCATCGCGGCGTTGCCCGGGGCGAGATTGAAGGTGGCCGAAAGCACGATGAAGCCGTCGTCGGCGATGCGGCTCTTACGATAGCCCAGATTGAGCTCGTCGACATCGAACTCGATGATGCTGCCGCTAACGCGGGTGCCGTCGTCGAGCATGCGAGCGGGCTTGTAGACGCGTACAGATTCCAGTACATCGGCCATGCAGGCACCGTAGGCGCCGGCGTTCATGTAGCAGGCGCCGCCGACCGATCCGGGGATGCCCGAGATGGGCTCCATGCCGGTGAGGCAGGCTTCGGCGGCAGCCGCGGCGACATCGGAAAGCAAGGCGCCAGCTGCCGCCGTGACGCGCATGCCATCGACGGTGATGTCGGAGAGACCTTTGCCCAGCGCCACGACGACGCCACGGATGCCCTTGTCGCCAACGAGCAAGTCGGAGCCGTTGCCTACGATGGTAAGCGGCAGATCGCAGCGATAGCAGGTATCGAGCGTGGCGACGAGGCCCTGCTCGGTGTCGGGTGTGACAAAGACATCGGCCGGGCCGCCGATCTTAAACGTGGTGTGCTCGCGCATGGGCTCGCTCATGAGTACGTTGTCCTCGCCGGCAACGCCAGCGAGCGCGCAGAGCAGGTCCTCGTTAAAAAAGTCGTTCTCGTGCATGCGAATATCCGCCTTTTGGTGGTTGTTGTCATCAATCGATTGCAATATACCCCACCTGGACGGATTTGGTGCGCTGGCGGCGATAAAACAGCCGTCCACCGGATTGGTAAAGTGTTTATCACCGAGGTAGATAGGCAGTCGCTATACTTTCAAGAGATTGCGCGTAAACCCGGAAGGAGCGAGATGGCCAACAAAGTCACCCTCAAGCAGATCGCCCAGGAGGTGGGGCTTTCCCCTTCGTCGGTCTCGCTTGTTCTCAATAATCGGCCCTGTCGCATCTCGGAAGAAAACCGCAAGCGCATCAAGGAGGTCGCGGCGCGCAACCACTATGTTCCTAACCAGATCGCGCGCAGCCTGGTCATGCGCGAGTCGCGCACACTGGGCCTTATCGTTCCCAATATCGAGAGCCGCTTTTTTGCCTCGCTTGCCGGCAGCTTGGAAAAGCGCTGCCGCGAGGACGGTTACGCGCTCTTTATTACCAGCTCGGGTGGAAGCGCCGATGACGATTTGGAACTGCTGCGCCAGCTGGTGACGCGCGGCGTCGACGGCGTCTTTCTGGTGGTGGGTGACGAGTTCTCCGACGATCGCGCCCTGCGCGAGGAGGTGAGCCATCTGCCTATCCCTGCCGTGATGGTCGACCGTGCCATTGAGGGGCTCGAGTGCGACAAGGTGATGTTCGACCACGAGATGGGCGGCTACATGGCCACGCGGTATCTGATTGAGCAGGGTCATCGCCGCATCGCCTGTCTGGTTAACGCGCGTCGCTCCAATACGGGCCGCAAGCGACTCGCCGGTTACGAGCGCGCGCTGCGCGAGGTGGGACTGCCCATCGACGCACGCCTGGAGTTTGAGAGCGAGTACTACATCCCGAGTGCCTACGAGGCCTCGGAGGCTGTGCTTGCAACCGATGCCACCGCCGTGTTCGCAAGCTCGGATAACATTGCCCTCGGTCTGCTCAAGCGCTTGCACGAGATGGGGAAGAGTATCCCGGGCGATATCTCGGTGGTGAGTTACGACAACTCGGCGGCCGACGTTCTCTTTGAGCCGGCTCTGACCGCGATTGAGCAGGATCCTGGTGTCCTTGCGGAGCATGCTTTTGGCTGCATGTCCAAGCGTCTTGCCGGTAGGGGCGGTAGACGTGCCGAAGAGGTCGTTCTGGAGCCGGCGCTTATCGTGAAGGGTAGTGTGCTCGATCTTACCGAATATAGCTAAGCGTACTTGTTTGTTTGCATAGATTGCATGCGGGGTGTTCGCTATTTGCCGGCGGGGCCGGGGTGCCTGCTTTGTTTTGAGAAGTTCGCGAAGCCCACTTCTCAAAACAAAGCAGGCACCCCGGCCCTCGTCCGTAAACTCTTCCGCTGAGCGAGCCATAGGCGCCGCGCACCGATGTGATAAAGCGGCGGCTTGAAATTGGTGCTATATTCAGCTTGAGTTGTTTAATGCTAGTACGGGAGGCTGATATGGGGCTGTTCAAGAAGAAAAACCCGCAGGATGCCTTTGATCCCGATGTGTTTACCATCACGGATACGATTTTGGACCCGCCGCGATTTACGTTTTTGCCGGCTATCTACCAGGATGCCACGCGTCACAAGTGGGCCGTACATCAGCGCGGCGGCGAGCCGAAGATTTTTGACTATGCTGACGTGTTGCAGTGCGAAGTGGCCGAGGCAGGCGATCCGGAGGTCGAGGAAGTGGCCTCAAAACGGGAATTTGCCCAGCGTATCCTGGCGAATCCTGCCAAGGCAGCAAAAATAAATGCCGCCAAGCGTAATATGTGTCTTGGTATGGGCGTTGTTGTGGCGGTTCAGACGGGAAAAGACGAGGTTTCCAAATTAGAGATTCCCGTTATGACCGACGAAGTCAAACGCGATTCAAGTCTATATAAGTCGTATCGGAATGTCGCCGAGAAGATCAAGGCCGAATTTGATGCCATGGGAGGGCTGGCCTAATTTCGGCGGCATACGTTTCTGAATGAGGAGTCTGTGCAATGGCAGGCGAATCTTATGCAATTCCCCCCAAAGATCGTGCTGTTGAGGGAATTCTTTGGTATATCCAGCACCATCAGCTTGCCGGCGGCGATCGCCTGCCGGCCGAGCGCGTGCTGTGCGAAGAGATTGGCGTTTCGCGTACGGCGTTGCGCGCTGGTATCACGCGGCTCATCTCGTGTGGAACGCTCGAGAGCCGTCGCGGATCGGGTACGTATGTGTGTCCTCCCAAGCCGCTGAACATCTTTCAGGAAACGTATAACTTTTCCGATGCTGTGCGGACTGCCGGCCTGCACCCCTCTTCTCGTCTGGTTTCCACCGGGACCATCGAGGCGGATGAGGCGCTTGCCGACAAGCTTGGGGTGTCTGTAGGCGCTCCTTTACTCCGTATGCAGCGCGTTCGACTTATTGAGGGCGAGCCGGCGTCAATCGAGACCGCTCACGTTAACCTGTCCCTGTGTCCCGCGCTTCCCGATCACGATTTTGAGTGTGAGAGCCTTTACGATGTCCTGCTCAAAGAGGGTGGCGTGCGTGTTGAGCATGGACGTGAGCATATTTCCATCTCGCGTTTGAACGCCGAAGAGGCCGAGCTGCTCCAGCAAGAAGAGGGAACGCCGGTGTTCTATGAGAGCACGATCGAATTTGATAAGGACATGCGTTTTGTGGAGCATTGCAAATCGGTGATTTTGCCCACAAAGTTCCGCTTTGCCGATAACGGCGAAGAGAACGGCATGAGGAGCGTGGCAGGTGAACAATGGCTGAAACAGTAGTTGCCACCCCGGTTTATATGCGCATTCGACGCCGCATCGAGGAGCGTATCGAGCGCGGTATATATCCCACGGGTTCCATGATTCCGTCCGAAAAAGACCTCGCCGAGGAATTTGGTACGACACGCTTGACCATCCGAAGCGCTGTCGATGAGCTGGTGCGGCGCGGGCAGATTCGACGCGTCCGCGGAAAGGGCGCGTTTGTGGCGCAGAAAGTGCCCGTTGCCTACGAGCGAACAGGAGGCTTTCGCGAGTCGGTTCGTGCTTCGGGCGGCGAGCCGTCCGTCCGCATCCTCGCGCGTTCCAAGCGTTATGCGGGCCCATATTATGCCAACCTGTTTGGTATTGCCGAAGACGATTTGCTGTATTCGATTCGGCGTTTGAACTGCGTCAACGGCGATCCCGTATCGATTGAGATGGCGTTCATTCCGTGCCCGCTGTTTCCCACAATCGAAAATATTGACGTGTCGGTCTTCAGTTTGTACGAGACCTATGAGATGCTGGGCCGAAAGCCGGTCATGGCGCAGGAGAAGCTCGATATCGAGGCGGTGGGTGCACGCGACGCGGGCTTGCTTGGCTTGGAGCAAGGGGATCTTGTCTTGCTTTTGGAATGCGTGAGCTATGACGCGAGCGGTCAGGCTATCGAGTATGTAAAGTCCTTCAATCGTGGCGATGCGGGCGGCTACACCTATACGTACTAGCTGGTGTTTTGTGAATAACGGCTGGGAAGCTAACCAGTTTTGATCATTGGGTCAGCTGTATATACAACCTTACAGGGCTCAAAATCGACCGTTCGCCGAAGGGAATAAATTAATCGACAAAGAGGTATCAAAAAGCCGTAACCTGTAATCGTGATTGGTATCAAATACTAATGATTTGTTGCGAGGTGAGACGATGAAGATGCTCGATTATGTTCAACTCGCCCATGTGCGTATGGGAGAGAACCTCGAGCGTTCGTCTGAGCTGGTAGCGCAGCTCGTTGATATTTTCCAGTCCGGTTCTTTTGACGCGCTGCGCATCGTTGCTTCGGGTTCGTCGCGCCATGCCGCCGATTGCGCCCGCGATTACCTGCAAGATGCCCTGCAAATGCAGGTGTCCGTTGTGACGCCCGAAGCCTTCGTCGATTTTGAACACACCTATCCGCAGCATGCGCTCAACATCGCCGTCTCGCAGAGTGGTTATTCGACCAATACGATTGCGGCGCTCGATTACATGCGCGCACACGATATGGCTGCAGTTGCGCTCACGGCAAACGTCGAGGCACCCATCAAGGAGCACACTGACATCGTTCTTGACTACGGTGTGGGCGTCGAGTCGGTGGACTTTGTGACTCTGGGCGTCGAGGTTCTCGTTGAGTACCTGGTGCTCTTTGGTATTTACGGCGGTCAGGCGCGCGGAACGATTGACGCCAAGGGCGTTGCCCAGCGTCTTGACGACCTGCGCGAGGCTATCCAGGCCAATGCCGTGATGTGCAAGACCGCCGAGGCATATGTCCAAGGCCACATGCTCGAGCTTTCTGAGCACATGCCCGCCATGGTCGTCGGCAACGGCCCCAACTACGGTGTTGCCGAGGAGGCAGCGCTCAAGCTGAGCGAGACCATCAAGATTCCTGCCATGCATCACGAAGGCGAGGAGTTCGTCCACGGTCCCGAGATGCAGATAACCCCAGGCTACCTGGTGTTTATTGTCGACGATCCACAGGGGTCGGAGCGTCTTGCGAATATCGCCGATGCGCTATCGAACGTTACGACAAAAACGGTGCTGCTCACGGCCCATCCCAGGGGTAGGGCTCACGAGGTTGCGGTGCCTCAGGTGGCTCCGCTGCTCAGCGCGATTCCCAATCTTGTGTTCTTCCAGACGATTGCGGCAATGATCGCCGAGCGTCTGAAGTCATGGGACGTGCACCCGTATCTCGATGCCGTCTCCAAGCAAATGGAGGTCAAGGCAGAGGGCTACGAAGAGTCAGTCAATGCGCTTAAGGCCAAAGCGGCTGAGTGTTACGGAATGTAAGCGGGTTTTGATGCCCGTTGGCATGGGGGATGTGGAAACAACCCCAGAAAGGAGAGACAAATGAAGGAAACCGAGAAGATCGAGATCATGCATTTCGACCAGGAGGGCTATCTCGAGGACGGTAAGGCGCTCTACGAGACCGGCAAGAAGATGACCGCGCTCGCCGACAAGGTCGCCGACGAGGGCTACGACGCCGTGTTCCTGATGGGCGTCGGCGGCACCTGGGACGAGCTCATGCAGCTCGAGTACCTCATGAACAAGTTCGGCGACCGCGACCTCGAGGTCTACCTGATCCACGCCGCCGAGTGGAACGTCATGGGCCACAAGCGCATGACCGAGAAGTCCGTCGTGCTCACCGCCTCCGAGTCCGGCACCACCCCCGAGGTCCTCGAGGCCGTCAAGAAGATGAAGGAAAAGGGCATTCGTGTCTACGCCATGACCAAGCCCGAGGGTCTCATCGGCCAGGCTGTCGGCGCCGAGAACTGCGTCAAGATGGCTTCCGATCATGGTAACGGCGGCTGCGAGATGGGCTACTACCTCGCCGACTGCTTCGGCCTGCGCCTGCTCAACCGCCGTGGCTGCTTCCCGCAGTTCGATAAGTTCATCGAGCAGACCAAGGACGTTTGGACCCACCTGGTCGACATCCGCAAGAGCTTCGAGCCGCGCGCCGAGGAGCTCGCCAAGAAGTACGCCCTGGCCCCCTACAC
>UQPL01000073.1:0-9084 GCA_900542895.1 uncultured Collinsella sp.
GAGGCCACGCAGACCTTGTCCAAGCTCGATATTCTGATTGACGATACGCCCGGCACCACAGTGACCGAGATTCGCGCCAAGAGCCGCCGTATGCTCCATAACAAGGAGAAGGCAATCATCATCCTGGACTACCTGCAGCTGGTGAGTCCTCCGCCGGGACGCCGCTCCGAGAGCCGTACCGTCGAGGTTTCGGAGATGTCGCGTGGTCTGAAGATCATGGCCAAGGAGCTTAAGATCCCGCTCATCGCGCTGTCGCAGCTCTCGCGTCAGGTCGAATCCCGTACCGGCAAGCGTCCGCAGCTTTCCGACCTTCGTGAATCGGGCTCCATCGAGCAGGACGCCGATATCGTTATGTTCTTGGACCGCTCCGCCGACGAGGCCGAAGCCTCACGCGACGATCGACCCGACGAGGGCGTTACGCGTATCGTCGTGGCCAAGAACCGTTCGGGCCCGATCGGCGACGTCGACCTGATGTTCCTGCCGGCATCCACCAAGTTCTATGAGCTTGATGGGGCACATGCCGAGGAGTAGGACAGGCGCCCGTTGCACGGGTATACTGGGAATGTTTTGTGCTTCTGCGTGCCGGCGTGGCGCGTAGACAGTCCATGAATGTAAGGAGTAAACATGCCGTCAACCGTTTTGGTCGGTGCCCAGTGGGGCGATGAGGGCAAGGGTAAGATTTGCGATCTGGTCGCCGGCGACTTCGATGCCGTCGTGCGCTACTCGGGCGGCAACAACGCCGGTCACACCATCGTCGTCAACGGCAAGAAGTACGGCCTGCACCAGGTGCCCTCCGGCATCATGTATTCCGACCACGTGTCGGTGATCGGTAACGGCTGCGTCGTCAACCCCAAGGTTGTTCTTGAGGAGATCGACATGTTCGAGGCCGACGGCATCACCACCAAGAACCTCAAGATTAGTGGCAACGCGCATGTCATCATGCCGTACCACATCGATCTGGATGGCGCCTTTGAGCAGAAGCTCGGCAAGAAGAACATCGGTACCACCAAGCGCGGCATCGGTCCGTGCTATCAGGACAAGATGGCCCGCATTGGCCTGCGCATGCAGGACATGCTGGACGAGGCACTGTTCCGCGACAAGCTGGAGACCGCTCTCGCCCGCGTGAACCCCGAGCTCGAGCTCATCTACAACCTGCCCACCTACACCGTGGACCAGATTTGCGACGAGTACCTGCCGATGGCCGAGCGCCTGCGTCCCTACATCACTGAGACGAGCCTGCTGCTCAACAACATGATCGACGAGGGCAAAGACCTGCTGTTTGAGGGCGCCCAGGCGACGCTGCTCGACATCGACCACGGCACCTATCCGTACGTGACCTCTTCCAACTGCACCGCCGGCGGCGCCATTACCGGCTCCGGCGTCGGTATGAAGAATGTCGACCGCGTGCTGGGCGTCATGAAGGCCTATATCACCCGCGTCGGTTCGGGCCCCATGCCCACCGAGCTTTCCTATGAGTCCGAGGCTGGCCACACGCTGACCGAGGAGGGCTATGAGTACGGCGTGACCACCGGTCGCCGTCGTCGTTGCGGCTGGTTTGACGGCCCTATCGCCAACTATGCCTCGCGCGTCAACGGCCTCACCGACATCGCCGTGACCAAGCTCGACGTGCTTTCGGCCTTCGACACCATCAAGGTGTGCGTGGCCTACGACGTCGATGGCGAGCGCTACACCAGCGTGCCCGAGCATCAGGTGCGCTTTGAGCATGCCAAGCCCATCTACGAGGAGCTCCCTGGCTGGAAGTGCGACATCACCGGTTGTCGCAGCTTTGACGAGCTGCCGCAGGAGGCTCAGGACTACGTGGCGTTTATCGAGGATTTGGCACACACCCGCGTGACGTTCATTGGCGTTGGCGCTGGTCGCGAGCAGATCATCAACCGATTCTGGAAGTAATCGGGACTATTTGGTTATTGCGATATACCCCTTTGCAGCCCGGACGGGCGGCCGAGGGGTATATTTGCTTGCAAAGGGCTCGCGCGGAGCGGGCCATTCATCCATAGAGGAGGCACCCTTGAAGGCGGACACTCAAACCATCGACATCCTGTTGTTGGGCAGCGGCGGCCGCGAGCATGCTCTGGCAGCCAAGCTCGCAGCATCACCGCGCGCCGGCAAGCTCTACATCGCGCCGGGTAACGGCGGCACCGCGAGCTGCGGCGAGAACGTGGTTCTCGACGACTGCGATCCTGCGGCCGTGGCGGCGTTTGCTCAGAGCCACGGATGCGGACTCGTGGTAATTGGCCCCGAGGCTCCGCTTGTGGCGGGCGTTGCCGACGCCGTGCGCGCGGCGGGTATTCCCTGCTTTGGCCCGGGTGCCGAGGGCGCCCAGATGGAGGGCTCCAAGCTGTTCTCCAAGCAGCTCATGGAGCGTGCGGGCATTCCGACGGCAGCTTATGGTTCGTTTACCGACGAGGCTTCGGCTCTCGCCTACGTGCGCGAGCAGGGCGCCCCGCTGGTCGTCAAGGCCGACGGCCTTGCCGCGGGCAAGGGCGTTATCGTGGCGACCGAACTTGAGCAGGCCGAGGAGGCCGTGCGCGAGTGCTTTGGCGGCACCTTTGGCGATGCCGGCAACACCGTGGTTATCGAGGAGATGCTCGTTGGTCCCGAGTGCTCGCTGCTGGCCTTTACCGACGGCAAGACCGTGCGCCCCATGGCCACCTCGCAGGACCACAAGCGCGCGCTTGAGGGCGACAAGGGTCCCAACACCGGTGGCATGGGCGTCTACAGCCCGGTGCCCATCGTGACTGACGAGGAGCACGCCACCATGGTGAAGGTCATGGAGCAGGCCGTGGCCGAGCTCGCTGCCGAGGGTATCGACTACCGCGGCTGCCTGTACGGCGGCTTTATGCTCACGCCTGCCGGCCCCAAGGTGCTGGAGTTCAATGCCCGCTTTGGCGACCCCGAGACGCAGGTCGTGCTGCCGCGCCTTAAGAACGACCTGGTTGAGGTCATGCTCGCTTGCGCCAACTGCGAGCTCGATCAGATTGAACTCGACTGGCGCGACGAGTGGGCCGTGGCCGTTGTCCTGACGAGTGCAGGCTATCCCGGCGGCTACGAGAAGGGCAAGGTCATCACCGGTATCGCCGATGCCGAGGCCATGGAGAACGTGACCGTGTACCACGCGGGCACTGCCGTGGTGGACGGCCAGCTCGTGACCAATGGTGGCCGCGTGCTTGCCGTGACCGCTCTGGGTGACACGTTCGAGAACGCTCGCAACCTTGCCTACGAGGCCTGCGAGAAGATTGATTTTGAGGGCAAGACCCTGCGTCACGACATCGGCCTGCGCGCGCTGCGCGGCCGCGACGCCTGGGATGCCTAAAATCCGAGAGGAATGAGACGGATGGACGAGAAGAACGAAGAGCTCGTGGACGCGCAGATCGTCGAAGAGGACAGCCGCATGTATGGGCACGCCGAGGGCGAGCCTGGTGGCGAGGTCGCTGACGAGCCGGTGCTGGTGCTGGGCGACGACGACCCGCACGATGCCGAGCTGCACGAGAAGATTCTTTCGGAGGAGTGCGCCTGGAAGGGCAAGATCCTCGACGTCCACCGTCTTGAGGTCGAGCTGCCCAACGGTCACCGCAGCGCCCGCGATATCGTTCGCCATCCGGGTGCGGCGGCCGTTGTGGCACTGACCGAGAGCGGCAAGATCGTACTGGTGCGTCAGTACCGCACCGCCATCGACCGCGTGACGGTCGAGATTCCCGCCGGCAAGCTCGACCCGGGCGAGGACCCGCTCGATTGCGCCAAGCGCGAACTGCATGAGGAGACGGGCTTTAGGGCTGGTCGTATTAGCTTTTTGACGTCGATTGTCACGTCCTGCGGTTTTTGCGATGAGATCATCCACATCTACTTGGCTACCAAGCTCGAGTTTGATGCGCCCAACCCCGATGATGACGAGTTTGTCAACGTGGACCTGGTGCCGCTGCACGAGCTGATCGACGCCGTGCTCGACGGCAAGATCGAAGACGCCAAGACCGTCGTGGGCGCCTTGGCCTGCGATAGCATCGCGCACCGCCTTGGGGGCACGGAGCTTTAACGAGTGGGGATAGCCCTGGGACAAGTGCTACTGATTGCTTTGTCCCAGGGCCTTACGTTGCTGATATTTCTTTGAGGATCACATGCTGAAGAGGTTTCTTTCGTATTACGAGCCCCAGATGGGGCTTTTTGTTGCTGATACTGTTTGTGCTCTGGTGCTTGCCGCCATTGACTTGGCGTTCCCCATTATCCTGCGCAATTTGACCGGTGGGCTGTTTACTCAGGGTCAGGCTGCCATTATGCAGGCGCTCGGCATGATCGCGGTGGGCTTGGTGCTGATGTATGCCGTCCGCTGCGCCTGCCGCTATTTTGTGAGCTATTGGGGTCACGTGATGGGCGCGCGTATGGAGTCCAAAATGCGCGAGGACCTGTTCGACCAGTATGAGCGCTTTAGCTTTGCATACTTCGACCGCAACAGCTCGGGCGACATGATGAGCCGCGTGGTCAACGACCTGTTCGATATCTGCGAGGCGGCGCATCACGTGCCCGAGTGGATCATCATCTGCGGCATCGAGATCATCGGCTCGTTTGTGATCCTCTTTACCATTGCCCCGGTGCTGGCGCTCGCCATGGCCGTGGTGACGGCGGCGTTTGCGGTCATCATGTTTTGGCAGAACATGCGCATGCGCGAGGTCTTTAGCGACAACCGCAAAAAAATCAGCGGCATCAATGCGCAGCTGCAGGATTCGCTGGCGGGCATGCGCGTGGTCAAGAGCTTTGCCAATGAGGAGACCGAACGCTTCAAGTTCCGCGCCTCCAACAATCGCTATCTTTCGTCCAAGGAGAACATGTATCACGCCATGGGCGTCTATACCGCGACGTATGGCCTGCTCTCGGGTGTGCTCTATGTGATCGTGGTGCTGCTGGGCGGCTGGCTGGTCGCCCAGGGACAGCTGCAGGCGGTCGATATGGCGACCTTCGCGCTCTACATTTCGCTGTTCTGCACGCCGCTCGAGACACTCGTCAATTCGGCCGAAACGTATCAGAAGGCTATCGCCGGCTTTAAGCGTATGGACGAGGTGCTCTCGACCGCGCCGGATATCCAGGACAAGCCGGGCGCCACGGATCTGCAGGTGACTGCCGGCGCCGTGGAGTATCACGACGTGTGCTTTAACTACGAGGATGTTGAGCTGGGCGAGGGCGATGCCGACGAGCGTCCCGTTATCGACCATATGGACCTGTCCATCAAGCCCGGGCAGACCATCGCTTTGGTTGGCCCTTCGGGCGGTGGCAAGTCCACGACCTGTTCGCTGCTGCCGCGCTTTTATGACGTGGCTGCCGGATCCATTAGCATCGACGGCCAAGACGTGCGCGATGTGACGCAGCAGAGCCTGCGCCGTGCCATCGGCCTGGTGCAGCAGGATGTCTATCTGTTTGACGGTACGATTGGCGAGAACATCGCCTACGGCAAGCCGGGCGCTACAGCGGAAGAGATCGCCGAGGCCGCCCGTCGCGCCAACATCGATGCCTTTATCGAGTCGCTTCCACAGGGCTACGACACCGTGGTGGGCGAGCGTGGCAGCCGTCTTTCGGGCGGACAGAAGCAGCGTGTTGCCATCGCGCGCGTGTTTCTCAAGAACCCCAAGATCCTGATCTTGGACGAGGCGACGAGTGCTTTGGATAACGAGAGCGAGGAGGCGGTCCAGGAGTCGCTCGAAGAGCTGGCACGCGGCCGTACCACAATCATCATCGCCCACCGTCTTTCGACCATTAAGCATGCCGATGAGATTGCGACCGTTGAGCATGGTCGCGTTGTGGAACGTGGCACGCATGAACAGCTTCTCGCCCGTGGCGGCACCTATGCCCGTTACTATCGAATGCAGTTCGAAGGTGCGCGTGCGCACGAGCTCGACTGATTGATATGACAGGAAGTTTATGGCTGACAAGAACCCTTTGACTCCGGAAGAAGTGACGGAGTTATTCTCCGAAATCGATGCATCCGGTGTCTTGGATCCCACGCTTGCCAAAAAGCGAACCGAGCGCATGCGTGAGAAGGAGGCTGCGGCCAAGCGCGGTGACAAAGCTGCGCTAGCGCAGCTGCGCAGCGAGGACCGCGCGAGCCAGGCAAAACATATCGACCCGCTGTCCGAGGACGATCCTTCGGGTTCGCAGGTGAGTCATACCATTACGAAGACCGCGATGGCCGTGGTCATTGGTATTTTGGTGCTGATCGTGGGCATGCAGATTGGCTACGGCGTGATGCGTCGTCTGAACACCGCCAACCTGTCCGAGAGCGTTTCGGTCGATACCGTTTCGACGGCGCTGAAGGGCGGCCTTGAGTGGGGCAACGGCTTTACGCAGTTCCCGCTCGACTTTACCGTCGATGAAGCCGATGAGCGTACGGGCACGGTCGAGGTGACGGTGTTGGACACATCGTCTGCCAACGAGCTCGAGCTGCTGTCCAACGGGCAGATTCAGGCCGCGGCACTTGCGACCAATGCGCTGCTCAACGATAAAATCGACCGCGTGGTGTATAACGTTCACGCCTATATCGACGAGGATAGCAACATTCAGCACGATTCCTTCTTTGGCATGTTTCCCGCCCAGGGCCACCAGAGCGCCATCCTGACGTTCGTGTGGACCAAGAGCTCATCCAACGCCACGAATATCGACTGGAAGATGCGCATCGTGAGTATGGATGACACCATCGCCGAGCGCATTCAAAAACAGGTGAACTCGGTGTCGTCGTTGATTGAGGACCCGGTGGTGAGCCAGACCAAGATTGACGAGGAAAAGGACGAACGTGACCTGGAACATCGTCTGCATGGCCGCGAGATTTTCCGCGGCGGCAAGCCCGATCGCTCACCGTCCGATCTGCTGGAACAGGACAAGAAAAAGTAAGACGTCATCATCCCGCGTGAGCCACAAGCCTCGCGGGATGATTTTTCTGGGACGGGGATTAAAAAATCATTATGCATAGAAAGTCATAATTATCATTTCGTAAACATTTCGATGAAATTAACGCCATGAGGCATGCTTGCGGTTACAATACCGCGAGGCCTAACTACACACCTTTAAGCCGGTCCTGTGAGACCGGGAAGGAGAATTATGGCGAACAACCATACCGCGGGCACTGCCGCCCGCACCTTCGCGCCCAGCGAGCTTTGCCAGCGTATGCTGGCCAAAACCAGCAAGGGCGCCTGCGGTCCCTGCATCCTGTATCTTGAGGATGGGACCATTTTTTATGGACGTGCATGCGGCGCCGAGGGCACCGCGACCGGCGAAGTCTGCTTCAACACCTCGCTCGAGGGCTACTTTGAGGTCATGACCGACCCGAGTTATGCCGGCCAAATCGTAACCATGACCTATCCGCAGATCGGCAACTACGGTATCGACGAGACCGACGTCCAGTCGGCCTTCCCCGGCGACGCCGTGCGCCCTGCGAGCGCTCCGGCTATGCGCGGCATGATCGTTCGCGACATGTGCGCCACGCCTTCTAACTGGCGCTCGACCGTCAGCGTGCCGGAGTATCTGCGCGCTCACGGCATCGTCGCTATCGAGGGTGTCGACACTCGCGCTCTGGTGCGCCATCTGCGCGACAATGGTTCCAAGATGGGCATTATCTCGACCGAGATCTTCGACGTCGACGAGCTTGCCGAGCGTCTGGCCGCAGCGCCCACGCTGGTAGGCGAGAACCTGGTGAAGACCGTAAGTTGCCCCGCGCCTCACGAGTTTGTGGCCGCCGACCTGCCTGCCACGCATGACTTTGCACTTGCGGCTGCCGCTCCTGCCCGTCATAAAGTGGTCACCTACGACTGCGGTGTGAAGCGCGGCATTCTGGAGGGCTTGGTCCGCGCCGGCTGCGACCTTACCGTCGTGCCGTGGGATACGCCCGCCCAGCAGGTGCTCGACATGAATCCCGACGGTGTCTTTTTGTCCAATGGCCCCGGCGACCCCGATGCCGTGGTGGAGACCTATGAACAGGTGCAGCAGCTGATCGGCAAGGTGCCGGTCTTTGGTATTTGTCTTGGTCACCAGATGATCAGCCTGGCCTGCGGCGCCCAGATGGAAAAGCTTAAGTTCGGTCACCGCGGTGGCAACCAGCCGGTCATGAACCTGGTGAGCCGTCGCGTGGAGATCACCGCGCAAAACCATGGCTTTGGCCTGCTATTCCCCAGCTTGGGCAAGCTTGTCCCCGAGCTTTCCGGCGGCGAGATCGAACATGCGGCCGACGGCGACCTGCGCGTCTGGGTGCGCCGCGGAATCGCGCCGGTCGTGATGAACGAGCGCTTCGGCCGCATTCGCCTGACGCACGTGAACCTCAACGACGGCACCGCCGAGGGCATCCAGCTGCTCGACGCCCCGTGCTTCTCGGTCCAGTACCACCCCGAGGCCTCGCCTGGCCCCACCGATGCCCACTATCTCTTTACCGCCTTTACGCGACTCATGGACGGCGAGGAGAACTACCTGGACATCGACACCGCGAAGGACCGCCTGGCTGGCTGGAATTTCGCCGAGACCGCCGCGACCGAGACCGAGGAGAACTAACATGCCGAAACGTACTGACATCAAGCGTATCCTCGTTATCGGTTCGGGCCCCATCGTCATCGGCCAGGCCTGCGAGTTCGATTACTCCGGCGCCCAGGCCTGCAAGGTGCTCAAGGAAGATGGCTTTGAGGTTATCCTGGTCAATTCCAACCCGGCGACCATCATGACCGACCCGGGTCTTGCCGACCGCACCTATGTCGAGCCCATCACCGCCGAGTTTATCGAGCGCGTGATCAAGAAAGAGCGCCCGGACGCGCTGCTGCCCACGCTGGGCGGCCAGACCGGTCTGAACGCCGCCGTCGAGCTGGCGAAAGACGGCACGCTCGACAAGTACGGCGTCGAGATGATCGGCTGCGATCTGGCCGCCATCGAGCGCGGCGAGGACCGCAAGCTCTTTAACGAGGCCATGGCCGAGATTGGCCTGGAGGTCGCGCGCTCGGGCTATGCCTACAGCGTGGCTGACGCTGAGGCTATCGCTGAGCGCGTGGGCTATCCCTGCGTACTGCGCCCGAGCTTTACCCTCGGCGGCGCCGGCGGCGGCATCGC
>UQPL01000074.1:0-8929 GCA_900542895.1 uncultured Collinsella sp.
CCAGAGGTGGACTCGACGAAGGTGGTGATGGAGGAGACGCCCATGAAACCGCCCACAGCGGCGGCGGCGGAGTCGACGATCAGGATCTCCTTGATATTCTCGACGTTGCCGTCGTCGGTGAGGAACTCGCCCTGCTTGGCCACGGCCATCGCGGTGCCCATGGTGTCGAAGAAGTCACTCATGAGCAGCGAGAACGAGATGACGAGGAGCGCGGGGTCGGTAAGGACCTTGACGATGGCAGGCACGCCGCCGGCGTCGGCGATGGGGCCACCGATGCTCGAGAAGTCGAGCGGGGCGATGATACCGGTCGGAGCCTGGGTCACACCTAGGGGGATACCGGCGATGACGGCGACGACGATGCCGATGAGCAGCGAGCCGGGGACGTTGCGGCAGGCGAGGGCGACTGTCACCAGGATGGAGATGATGCCGACGATGAAGGTGGGGGAGCTGATGTCGCCCAGACCGACGAGTGTACCGGCGCCAGCGGTGATAATGCCGGCATCGCACAGGCCAATCATGGCGATGAACAGGCCCAGACCCACCGAGATGGCGTGACGCAGGACAACCGGGATGGCGTCCATGATGGCCTCGCGCAGGCCACAAAGCACGAGCAGCAAGATGACGACGCCCTCAAGGAAGATGACGCTCATGGCCACGTGCCAGTCACCGCCGCAGACGGTGGTGGTGATTCCAGCGATCATCGCGTTGACGCCTAAGCCCGACGCGCAGGCGAGCGGGCGGTTGGCGAAGACGCCCATGCAGATGGTCATGATGCCGGCGCCCAGGCAGGTGGCGCAGGCGAGCGCTCCCGCATCGATGCCAGCGCCCGAGAGCACCGCGGGGTTGACGGCGATGATGTAGGCCATCGCCAGGAATGTTGTCAGTCCAGCGCGGAGTTCGGTCCCGATTGTGGACTTGCGCTCGCTGACGTGAAATAGTTCGTCCATGCATACCCTTTCCTTGTTCGGCCCCGAGTTTAGGCCGATTGACACGAACTCACCCACTATAGCCCCTTTACGACGCTGTTGTTCCTCGCATGTTGATGTTCGGCGCTTTGTAGCAGACGGATGGTATTTTTCGCATGAAAATGTGTGGGTACCGTATACTTAAGCGGTTACAACGACCCCTATGGAGGAACGCATGATTAAAGAGCTTTGCCACGACGAGGCTATCCTGTCCCAGCGTTGCGAGGTTGCGACCGTCGAGGACGAGTCGGTTGCTCAGGACCTGATCGATACCATCAAGTCGCTCGAGGACGCCGGTTGTCTTGCCGCCAACCAGATTGGCGTCACCAAGAAGGTCTGCGTCTACCTGGACGATGCCGGCGAGCCCCACGTGCTCTACAACCCCCGTCTGGTGTTTGGCCTGGGCGCCAGCAAGATGGAGGAGAGCTGCCTGACGCACGAGGAGGTCACCAAGTCCACGCGCTATATCAAGTGCAAGGTTGCCTTTGACCAGATCGTCGACGGCAAGATGAAGGAGTGCCGCCGCGACTACGCGGGCTTTGAGGCACAGATGATTCAGCATATGATCGATCACTGTCTTGGAAAGTTGGTCTAAGGGGACCAAAGCACCGCACCTTGCCGCTCAATCGTCGCTCGCGTACCTTAAGTACGCTTCGCTCCTCTTTCGTGGCAATCTGCGGCACTTTGATCCCTTAGACGACCTGCGGGGTTAACTTGGTTGAGTTTATCCAGCTTGAAAAGCCCGGACATGACATTGTTGTCATGTCCGGCCTTTTGTGTTTAGCGCCTTTTTGTTTGGAGACAATAACCTTAGCAAGAACGTAAAGCTAGGAGGCGCTATGTGCACGAGCATTCGATTTACCGATAATTCTGGCCACATGTATCTAGGGCGCAACCTCGACTGGAGCTTTGACTACGGCCAACAGGTTCGCGTGATGCCTCGCGGGTTCCACATTCCGTATTCGTTTATCGACGACGCGACAGCGGCACACGCGGTGATCGGTATGTGCATCGATTACAAGAACTACCCTATGTTCTTCGACTGCGGCAACGATGCGGGCCTCGCCGTGGCGGGCCTCAATTTCCCGGGTTATGCCGAGTATGCCGAGGACCCTGTCGACGGCAAGACAAATATCGCGGCCTATGAGTTTCCCCTGTGGGTGGCGGCGACGTTCTCGACGGTCGATGAGGTCGAGGCCGCGCTGCGCGACACGGTGATTGTCGCCAAATCTGCCGGAGAGGGGCTGGGCGTGTCACTGCTCCATTGGATTATCGGCGACAGCCAGCGTAGCATCGTGGTCGAAATGATGGCTGACGGCCTGCATGTATACGACGATCCGGTCGATACTCTTGCCAACCAGCCGACCTTCCCGTGGCACATGGAAAACCTGCGCACCTATATCACAGCCACAAGCGATTTTCCGCAGACGGCGACATGGCGTGGCGCCGAGCTTAAGCCCTATGGAGCCGGTGCCGGCATGCGCGGTATTCCGGGTGACTGCTATTCGCCGAGCCGTTTTGTAAAGGCGGCGTACCTCAATGCCAATTACCCGCAAAAGGAGAGCGAGACCGAAAACGTCGTTCGCATGTTCCGCTCGCTCGAGGGCGTGGTGATGATCGAGGGGGCGTCCAGGATGGGCGATGGCAAGTTCGAGAAGACTATCTACACCGGATGCTTTAGCGCGCGCACGGGCAATTATTACTACGCGATGTATGATGATCCGTCGATTCGCTACGTGAGCCTAATGGATGCCGAGGGCGCGAGCCCCGATAGGCTCGTGGTTCCCGAGCCGCGTCGTTCGTAGCCGTTAGCTTTACTGCAATGCAAAGCGGCCCTGCGTCTCTCGTGAGGCGCAGGGCCGCTGTCGTTGATTTGTGGCGTCGCTAGAAGTTGGCGTCGTTGAGTTGTTCACTCTCGAGGCCGTCGAGTTGTTGCTGTTCGGGCATATCTGCGACGCTCTCGAGCAGCTCAGTGGGATCGACGTTCATATTCTTACCGGCCTCGTTGCCGTTGACCAAGTCGTCCGAGAAGATGTCGACTTCCATTTCCTCGGCTTCCTCGATTTGAACTTCGAGTGGCACCTGGGTGCGAACAAGCTTGACTGCCGGACGCATGCGGGCAAAGAGGGGCACGTACTCGATGATGATGGCCGAGTTCTCAAGGCCGTACCAGCGTGCCGGGCTTCCGCAGGCGCGACGGACGGCGTACTTGATGGCCATCACGCGGTGGTCATTGCGGTTGATGTCCGTTTCGGGGGCAAGCATCTTGCGCAGCATGCAAAAACGGAAGTCGCCCACGTTGCCGCGCGTCTCGTAGATGGAGTAGGTGTGGTGCTGCGGCGGTAACTCGCCCGATGCCATCAGGTCGCCAACGATTTGGCGCAGGTAGGCATTGATGCGCTGATTGACCTTAAAGCCCAGGTCCAGGCGCACACGGAACAAAAAGTCCGTGCCAAAGGTCTCGACGGAATACTCGTGCGTATAGGGTTCATCGGTAACGTGCACGTTGATGAACCAGTATGCCTTGGCGCGCTTGGGATGTTTGTCCAGGATGGAATAGAGCACGTCGCGGTCGAGTGTGAGCGGATCGGGGTTGTTGGTGAGGAACACCAGATTGTCGGCGAGCACGGGGTAGGTCTCGTCGTTGCGCAGGCGGTCGAGCTGATCGATGTACTTGGAGACGGGCAGCAGGATCGTTTGCGTGCGCTCGATGGCGGTGCCGCGGCGCCATACATACATAAGGCCAAACAGCAGCGAGGCCAAGAAGATCATGACGTAACCGCCGTCAAAGAACATGGTGAGGCACGAGGCGAAGAAGCATAGCTCAATGGCGCCGAAGAGCAGGGCGAAGACACAGGCGCCCAGCTTGTGCTTGAGAATGCCGGCGATGTAGCTCGTCAGCAGCGTGGTGGTCATGAGCATGGTCACGGTAATGGCGAGACCATAGGCGCTCTCCATGCGCTCGGAGTTTTGGAACAGCAGCACGATGAAGATGCAGCCGACCCACATGATGTTGTTGACGAGCGGAATATAGAGCTGACCCTTGGTGTCGCTGGGGTAGTGGATACGCAGGTGCGGCATAAGGTTGAGGCGCGTTGCCTCGGATACCAGCGAGAATGAGCCGGTGATGAGCGCCTGCGAGGCGATGATGGCCGCCACGGCCGAAAGCACGATGGCAAAGGGGCGCAGGGGCTCGGGAAGCATCATATAGAACGGGTTGACGATATCCATCGCGAGCATCTGGGGGTTGGAGTTATTGGCGAGCAGCCAAGCGCCCTGACCCAGATAGTTAAGGATAAGGGCCGCCTTTACGAACGGCCAGGATGCGTAAATGTTAGCCTTGCCCACGTGACCCATGTCCGAGTAGAGCGCCTCGGCACCGGTCGTCGACAGGAAGACAAAGCCGAGCACCATGATGCCCGAGTGGTTGATGGGCGAGAACAGGAACATGATGCCGCGGATGGGGTTGAGCGCGCGCAGGATGGACAGGTTGCCGAGCATGTTGAACAGGCCGGCGCCTGCTAGGAACAGGAACCACAGCGTCATGAGCGGGCCGAACAACTTACCGATCGACGAGGTACCGGCGCGCTGCATGGCAAATAGGCCGCAGATAATGATGATGGTAATAATGATGACGTTGGTTTGCCCGTCACCCAATAGCGCGTGGCCCCACTCGATGGTGCGCAGTCCCTCAATGGCTGTGGTGACCGTGACCGCGGGGGTGAGGATGCCGTCGGCGAGCAGCGCCGCGCCGCCGATCATGGCGGGGAGAATCAGCCACGGTGCCACCTTGCGCACAAGGCTGAACAGGGCGAAGATGCCGCCTTCGTTGTGGTTATCGGCCTTCATGGCGATTACCACGTACTTGACCGTGGTCACGAGCGTCATGGTCCAGATGACGAGCGAAAGCGCGCCCAGAATCATGTCCTCGCTGACGGTGCCGATGCCGCCGTTGTTGGCGACGATTGATTTCATGGTGTACATGGGGCTCGTGCCGATGTCGCCATAGACGACGCCGAGCGTTACGAGCAGCATGCCAGCGGAGAGGGGAATGGCTCCGTGCCCGCCCTGCACATGCCGATCTTGGAGGTTTGCCTCCAGTTTGTTGTGTGCCACGTGGACTCCCTTAGACATCCGGTTATCTGTCTAGGACAGATAACCTTTATGCCGTCTTTATACATACAAGAGCAGTTTGGCACATCGGGTTATTTTAGACAATAATCCCCAGCTGGGGATTATTCACGTACGCAGGTAGCATTTCGAAGCAGGGGCATATCCGCTGAATGGCTTGCTGCAATGTGATAACCGCGGACGCGCCCCTGCTTCGAAACTCAAGAGGGGCTTTTACGCACGTGCTGTCTGGGCTATGCCAGCCTTGGCGTCTGCACGTTTGCCAGCGAGTTCGCAAAAGAGCGCGCCGCCGATGATAAGTGCAGCGCCCATCAAGCGGACCGGTGTTATGGCTTCGCCCAAAAGGACGGCCGAGAACACGACTGCCGAAAGCGGCTCGAGGTAGCCGACGACGGCGACGGTCTGGACGGGCAGCTTGGCGACGGCGCTAAAGTAGAGCAGACAACCGAGCCCGGTGTTGACAATGCCGAGCATGGCAACGGCGCGCCAATCGATGCCGGCGGCAATGCTGGGGGAGAGGAACGAGGGGGCGCCTTGGGTGACGAGCGTGAGGACCAGCGCGGTCACAAAGGCGGCGCTTACCTGGAGCGCGGAGTTCTCGAGACCCTCGATGTGCGGCGCACCCTTGCTGGCGATGACCATCAGCGCATAGCAAAATGCCGAGGCGATGCCGCAGACGATGCCCGCAATGGGCATGTTGCCGCCTAGACCTTGCACTGCAATGAGAAAAGCGCCGCAGGCGACGGCGATAAACCCGGCGATTTTGCCACCGGTCAGCTTTTCGCCAAAGATGAGCGGGGAGAGCGCCATGACAATGATAGGGCCGCAGTAGTACAGCAGCGAGGATGTGCCGACGCCGATCGTCTGGTAGGCGCGGAACAGAAAAATCCAGCTGGCGCCCAGTGCGGCTCCCGAGAGGAGGAGGGCTGCGGCTTCGCGGGGGCGAGATGGCGCCTGCAACTTATGGCGTTGGGTGATGGCGAGGACGGTGAAAAGCGAGAGTGCGCCCAAAAACGTGCGTAGTAGCACGATATCGGAGCTCGGCAGCGCGATGGCAGCGGCGATGATGCCGTTGGAGCCAAACAATAGCAATGCTGCTAAGTACGTAAACAGTCCGTTGTTCATGCGCTGACATCCCCTCTATATCCGAGCATGTTCACTATGGGTGAACTGGCTTTAGAAGAAAAGCGAATATAATGCATGGTAAACATGACAAAAACTCATGTAAAGGTGGAGGCGTGCCGTGGAGACCAATATCCAAAAGATGCAAGTGCTGCTCGAGACGGTGCGTGCCGGCAGCTTTACGCGTGCTGCAGAGCGGTTGAGCTATTCGCAGTCGGGCGTGAGCCGCATGGTGGGCGACCTTGAGGCAGACTGGGGTTTTAAGGTGCTTGATCGCAGCCGCGAGGGCGTGGTGCTTTCTGCCGACGGGCGGCAGGTCATGCCGGCAGTCGAGGCGTTATGCGAAGAGTTTGGCCGCCTGCAGCGACGCGTGGATGAGATGCGTGGGCTCATGCGCGGCAAAATCTGTATCGGTACGTTTTCGAGCGTGGCGACCCACGTGCTGCCGCCGGTGATCGCGCGCTTTCGCGCCGATCACCCGGACGTCGATTATGAGTTGCTGATGGGCGATTACTCAGAGATTGAACAATGGGTGGCTGAGGGTCGTTGTGACCTGGGCTTTATCCCGCGTGAGCCACGCGGCGCCGGCATGGCGTCGCGGCCGTTGGTGCAAGACGAGCTGATGGCCGTGGTGCCAGCGGACTCCTCGCTTGCCACCGCGGAGGTCGTTTCCCTTGCCGATTTGGCAAACGAGCAGTTTATTCTGCTGGAACGCGGTAGCGACGACGAGATTACACCGCTGTTTCGCCGCGCGGGACTGACAGTGCGCTCAAAACTGTCGACTTGGGATGACTATGCGATTATGGCCATGGTCGAGGACGGCTTGGGTGTGAGCATTCTTCCCGCGCTCATCCTGCGCCGCTGTCAGTTCGATGTTGCCGTGCGTCCGCTCGGGGGGCATCCCCATCGGCAGATCAACGCCATATGCCGCACCGCTGACGTTTCGCTTGCGGCGGCTCGTTTCCTTGAGTATCTCTAAAAGCGCGCACCCGTTGTCTACTTTGGGACAATTCCCGGGGTTCGGTACATTTTCTTGTGAAATTGAACTTTCGGATAATGCGCCGCGCTATACTGCTGCCTAAATTGAACTCTGGTTCAATTCGTGTTCGATAAATTGAACTTTGCCAGCAAGGAGGTTCTTGTGGCCCAAGAGACGTTTAGCGATCGCCTGCGACAGACCATGTCTGATCGTGACGTTCGCCAGTCGGACGTAATCCGCGCATCGGAGATGCTCGGTAAAAAACTCGGCAAGAGTCAGATGAGCCAATATGTGAGCGGCAAGACGATCCCGCGGCGCGATGTGGCAGAGCTGCTCGCCCGCATTTTGGAGGTCGATGTTACCTGGCTGCTCGCCGGTGACGCCGACCAAGGTGAGACCCCTCCGTCCCGTAAAGTTGCCAAGCCAGAACCCAGTCCCACGGCTCAAATCACAAGGAGCACCACCATGCGTACTTTTTCTAAATCTACCAAACTCGAGAATGTCCTGTATGACGTGCGCGGTCCCGTCGTCGACGAGGCCGCCCGTATGGAGGACGAGGGCGAGCGTATTCTCAAGCTCAACATCGGTAATCCGGCACCCTTTGGTTTCCGCACGCCCGATGAGGTCATCAAGGACATGCGCCAGCAGCTGCCCGACTGCGAAGGCTATTCCAACTCGCGCGGCCTGTTCTCCGCGCGCAAGGCGATCATGCAGTATTCGCAGATCAAGGGCCTGCCCAACGTTCAGATGGAGCATATCTACACGGGCAACGGCGTGTCCGAGCTCATTCAGCTTTCGATGAACGCGTTGCTCGACAATGGAGACGAAATCCTGATTCCCAGCCCTGACTATCCGCTCTGGACGGCGTGCGCAACCCTTGCCGGCGGTCATCCCGTACATTATTTGTGTGATGAGCAGGCGGATTGGTATCCCGACCTGGAGGATATGGAGTCCAAGATCACGAGCGCGACCAAAGCCCTCGTCATCATCAACCCTAACAACCCCACGGGTTCCGTCTATCCGCGCGAGGTGCTCGAGGGCATCGTCGAGGTTGCACGCAGGCATCAGCTGATGATCTTTGCCGATGAGATCTACGACCGCCTGTGCATGGACGGCTACGAGCACGTCTCGATTGCCTCGCTCGCCCCCGACCTGCCCTGCGTTACCTTTAGTGGCCTTTCCAAGTCGCACATGATTGCGGGCTATCGTATTGGCTGGATGGTGCTTTCGGGCAACCAGCGCTGCATGAGCGACTTCATCATGGGTATCAACATGCTCTCCAACATGCGCCTGTGCTCCAACGTGCCGGCCCAGTCGATCGTTCAGACGGCACTCGGTGGTCATCAGTCCGTTAACGACTACATCCGTCCCGGCGGCCGTGTCTACGAGCAGCGCAACTTTGTGTATGAGGCGCTCAACAAGATTGACGGCATCTCGGTGGTTAAGCCGCGCGCAGCGTTCTACATCTTCCCCAAGATGGATGTGAAGAAGTTCAACATCACTGATGACGAGCAGTTTGCCCTCGATCTGCTGCACGAGAAGAAGATCCTGATCACGCGCGGCGGCGGCTTCAACTGGGCTGAGCCCGACCACTTCCGTATCGTGTACCTGCCGCGCATGGAAGTACTCAAAGAGTCGCTCGAAGACCTCGCCGATTTCTTCGATCATTACCGCCAGGCGTAGGGGATTAGGTATCTGCCGCCGCAAGAATCGAGGCGTCGCAGGATAGACA
>UQPL01000075.1:0-8912 GCA_900542895.1 uncultured Collinsella sp.
GCGTGCACGATGGCGCGCGGTCGCCCATGGAGACGGCCACCGCAATCATGGTCGTCGCGAAACGTTCCCAGGGAGGGCTGGGATACGCCAAGATCGAGCTCAACCATCGGGTCGATGTTCCCAGCGAGTTCAAGTATCTCGCTAAGGCCGGGTATTTCGAGATCGACGTACATGCGCTTGCGAGTGGTACGGGGATTGAATACAACGGCTCGGACCATCTTGATAAACAGCGCAGCGCGTCGGACGCGGAGCGTATGACCGTGCTGAGCGCGCTGGGCTTTAGGATGATCGTCCTCACCGGGACTCAGTTTGCCCATCAGCTGCAATTGCACCGGGCGATGAATGCCATCGCGCTCGCTATGGGTCTTAAGTGCGACCGGAGCGAGGCATTCCAGAAACGGCAGAACGACCTGCGAGAATTCGTGATTCGGCATTGGGACGGCGGCCTTTAGGGGCGCTTTGGCCCTTCTGCGGGGTGCCGTGGGCGGGCAAACCATCACAACATTCGACGTTTTTCGCCAAAATCGGGAAAAGCATCGAATGTTGTGATGGTCTGTGCTGAGGATGGGCTTGGAAAGTCCGTTTTGCTCGAAGCGACCTGTCCTGTCGTACGGGTGTCGGCATGATTCTCTCGTGGGGTATTATGTTTTCCGAAGAATAAAACGCCGCGTGAGGGGAGGGCTGCGTGGACGGGCACGTGCAACATGACGGCTTTGGCCGCGATATCAACTACCTGCGCATTGCCGTTACCGACAAGTGTAATTTCCGCTGCATCTATTGCATGCCGGCCGATGGCGTGGCGCCCCGCGCGCACGACGAGCTGCTCAGCGCCGAGGAAATCGCCCGCTTTGTGCGCTTGGTGGCGGGGGAGGGCATTCGCCGCGTGCGCCTGACGGGCGGCGAGCCGCTGGTCAGCCGCCGCATCATCCCGCTCATTCGCGACATCCGCGCGATTCCGCAGATCGAGGACATCTCGCTTACCACCAACGGCGCTCTGCTGCCCAAGCTGGCGCCGCAGCTCAAAGACGCTGGGCTTAACCGCGTCAACATCTCGCTCGATACGCTCGACCCTACGCTGTTTGGAAAAATCACGCGCCTGGGTCGACTTGAGCAGACCATGGCCGGCATCGACGCGGCGCTGGCTTGGGGTTTTGAGCCCGTTAAGGTCAACTGCGTTGTAGTGCGCCGGCTCAACCAGGATGTGGCGGCCCTCGCACGGCTGACCGTCGACCGCCCCATCCACCTGCGCTTTATCGAATACATGCCCATTGGCGACGAGCACACGAGCTCGCATTGCGCTGTGGACCCGCATGCTCCCGCGCTCAATCCCGAGCTGTGGGACGCGAGCGATACCGTGCCGAGCGACGAGCTGCGGGCGCGCATCAATGCCGGGGCCACCGCGGCGGGACTGGGCGAGCTTGAGCCGCTCGACATCAACGACGCTCCTGCCGGCGCGGGCCCCGCGCGCTACTGGCACTTTCCGGGCGCGGCGGGAACGGTCGGCTTTATCAGCGCCATGTCCAACCATTTTTGTGCGAATTGCAACCGTCTGCGCCTGACGGCTGATGGCAACGTGCGTCCGTGCCTGTTTAGCGATGCCGAGTATTCGGTGCGCGACGCCCTGCGCCGTGGTGATGATATGCAGGTACTTTCGATTTGGCGCGATGCCGTGGCCCACAAACCGCAGGAACACGCGATAATTGAGGGCACGCAACGATTTATGTCCCAAATCGGAGGATGATCATATGGCCAAGAGCAGGTACGCCGATGCCACCAAGGCCGCTCGCAGGGCCGCGATGTCTGCCCACAAAGTCACGGCTGCGGCGAATGCCGGCAACGCCGACGCGTCCGTGCAGCCGACTGCCAGCGCTGTCGCCGAGCCCGCCCGCGACGCCCGTCGCGACGAGCTGACGCACGTGGATGCCAAGGGCGAGGTACGCATGGTCGACGTGTCCGACAAGGCCGAGACCCATCGCATTGCCATCGCAGAGGGCACCATCCTCATGCATCCCGAGACGCAGGCCATGGTGCTGCAGGACCGCGCCAAAAAGGGCGACGTGCTTGCCTGCGCGCGTGTGGCGGGCATCATGGCCATCAAACGCACGAGTGACATCATCCCCATGTGCCATCCGTTGCTCATTACCAAGAGTAAGTGCGACATTGCGCCCATCGCTCCGGCGGGGACGCCTGACGAGGATGTGCCCGAGGGCTGGGCGCCGGCGCGCGCGGACGGGCAGGTTGGCTTTCACGTACTGGTTACGGCGGGCGTGACGGGCAAGACGGGTATCGAGATGGAGGCCCTGACCGGCGCGAGTGCCGCATGCCTAACGATCTATGACATGTGCAAGGCCGTCGATCGCGGCATGGAGATCGTCGACGTGCGCCTGCTGCACAAGGAGGGCGGCCGCTCGGGCGTATGGGACCGCGCAGAGCGCCAGGCCGCTGCTGTTGAGGCCGTGGCCGCTGACGGTGCCGCGCCCGCGAGCGCACCCGTCGCCGTCGCACCCGCAGCTCCGACACGGGCCGTCCCCGCGATCGCGTTTATCGGCTACCAGAACTCGGGCAAGACCACGCTCGTCGAGAAGGTTATCGCCGAGCTCACCCGCCGCGGCCTGCGCGTGGGTTCGCTCAAGCATCACGGGCATCACGGCTTTGATATCGATGTGCCCGCTAAGGACACCTGGCGCCATCACCAGGCCGGATCCAAGCACGTGGGCCTCATCTGCGCCACGCGCTGGGCGGAGTACGCCGACACGCGCGAGGAGGACGAGATGCCCGCGCGCGAGCTGCTGTCGCGTTACAACGATGTCGACGTGGTGATCATCGAGGGCTACAAGACCGAGGGCTTCGACAACATCGTGGTCGCGCGCTCCGGTGTCGACCGTCTGCGCGGCAAGAGCTCGCTCGACCTGGTCGACGGCCACACGCTGGCCCTTGCCTGCAACGAGGCCCTGGCGCGTCAGGCCTTCGACGCCGGCTTTGCGACCCGAGCCATCAACATCAACGACGCCCGAGCCATCTGCGATCTCATCCAAGACCATCTGCCCTAAAACCTGCCAAAAAGGGACAGGTTTATTTTGGCAGGTTTTATCTGAGCAAACGTCATTTCCACCACAAAGGGGACAGGCATCTTTGTGGTGGTTTTTGCTTTGGTAGATGCGTGGGACATACCTTACAATCTACCAAGTAGTTCATGACGGGCGAAAAACGGAGAGAAGGGGCTCGATGCGTCCTTAATGTTTCATGCGGATAGATTGATTTGACAGACGGTGGCGAATGCCCACCGCCCGTATTCGTATGAAACAAGGAGTCACCATGCTCGCCTCTCTTTTCTCAAAGCCTCAATCATCGCTGTCCGCGCAGGCCAAGCGCCTGGTGGCGATGCGCTTTCTCATCTACACCGGTTTTCAGACCAGCTACTTTATCGGCGTCATCGGAACGCTCACCTATGCGGACGACGCTTCGGTCGTTGCGACGTCGCTGGCAGTCCTCTTTATGAACGTCTTCGTGATCCTGGGATCCTTTGCGGGCGGCGCGGTGCTCGACGCTTGGGGCCCGCGACGCCATTTCTTGCTGAGCGTCGTCGGCGCGTTGGCAACCGGCGCGGCAATCCTCGCCTTTGGCAGCGCGACCGGCATCGTCCTGCTCGGTGCGGTGCTCCTGGGCTTTGTGATGGGGTTCGCCCAGCCCATCGCCACATCCTATCCGGCCTACCTCACCGACGATCCTGTCGAGCTCAAAGACATCAACTCCGCCATCGCCATGTTTTCAAACGTGAGTATCATCGTTGGCCCCGCGCTGGGCGGCTTTGTCGCGGCGGCTGCGTCGTCGCGCGCGGTGTTCGTGCTCATGATGCTCTTTACTGTGCTGGCGTTCGTCGTCGGTTGGGGCTTTAGGCCGCAGACCAGCCATGTCGCCGGGCATGCGGATGCCGATTCGGCAGAGGAAGGGGAGCGTGCGGGACAAAGCTCCAACCCCAGCGCATCCACTCGTGTCACCTTCGCGACCAGCATCAAGACAGTCTTCACCAACAGCGTTCTCGCGCTACTTTTCTGCATCATTTTTCTTTCGAACTTTGGCTACGGCGCCTTCGACCCGCTGGAATCGTTCTTCTACCGCGATGTCCTACGCGTCGGCGTTGAGTGGATGGGCTGGCTCTCGTCGGCCTCGGGCGTGGGCGCGGTGCTGGGTGCCGTGCTCGCGCTCCGCTTGCCGCCGCACCTGGTCAACCTTAAAACGCTGCTCGTGGCGCTTATGTCTGTGGGTCTGGGAAGCCTGCTCTATGTGGGGACACCGTACGTGGGCGTGGCTCTTGTCGGCCAGGTTGCACTGGGCATAGCTTGGGGCATCGTCAACCCGCTCCACAACACGATCGTGCAAACGACGGCCCCGCTTGGGCAGCTCGGTCGCGTGAACTCGGTCATGGGCTTTGGCAACATGTTCGCCGGCGTGGCCCCGCTGGCGATTGCCCCTTGGCTGGCGGCGACGTTTGGCGTGCAGCAGACACTCGTGGGGGCAGGCATGGTCGTGACGGCGGTTCCCGCGGCGTTGCTGCTGTTTGGACGCCGGCATTTTGATCGTGCCGCAAGGCAGTAAAACCCATCACAACATTCGATGAAAATCGCGGTTTTGCCGAAAAACATCGAATGTTGTGATGGTTTGGCCCGCAAACGTCGCAACCGCCACAAAGGGGCCAGGCACCTTTGTGGTGGTTTTTGCTTTGACGGGCCGCGCCTGTGCCTTGGTATACCATGTACGCCGTTCACGAATACACCCCACACCGCCGCACAACCCAGAAAGGCCCCCCATGGACACCACCTTCAGCCACATCAAAGCCGTGTTCTGCGATATCGACGGCACGCTGCTCACGAGCCAGCACACGGTGTCCCCGCGCACCGTGGCGGCGATCCGCTCCCTGCGCGAGCGCGGCGTGCTCTTTGGCCTGTGCACCGGGCGCGACGCCCACGCGACCGAGGCCATGTACGAGCTCTGGGGCATCGAAGGCCTGGTGGACGTGATGGTGGGCTGCGGTGGCGCCGAGGTCATCGACCGCGCGCACGACATCAACGAGCTGAGCTATCCGCTGCCGGGCGAGACCATCGCGCGCATCTGCAAGCACATGGCGGACCTTCCGGCAACGCCCGTCTGCCCCCGAGACGGCGTGTTCTACGTACCCGAGAGCAACGCGTGCGTCGAGCACCTGTCGCGCGTCGACGGCGTACCCTACCAGGTGGTCGATTTTGCCGAGTTCTTGCGCGAGCCGCAGCCCAAGGTGATGTTTACCATGGCGCCCGAGGTAATGCCGCGGGTGATTGAGCGAGCATCGACGTTTGCCGATAACACTGTTAAGGCGGCGGCTCTGCAAACCACGCAGCGGCTCTACGAGTTCATGGATCCGCGCGTGTCCAAGACGCGCGGCCTTGTGCGCGTGGCGGAGCTCAACGACATGGAGCTCCAGGACATCTGCGTGTTTGGCGATGCGGACAATGACACCTGCATGGTGGCCGACGCCGGCGTGGGCGTGGCCATGGCAAACGGCAGCGACGCCACCCGTGCCGCCGCCGACTTTGTAACCGCCAGCAACGACAAAGACGGCATCGCGATCTTTATCGAGGAGCATCTGCTATAGCGCCGGGGGGACCACCGCAAAGGGGGCAGGCTCCTTTGCGGTGGCCTCTGGCGATTTGGGTGAATTGATACCTAAAATCTGCGCGAAAATTCAAATAACGTTGTCTGAACATCATGCTTCTAACCACCGATGGGTTAAAGATATTCCCATCAATTTGGTAGTCTATTCCTCCCGGTTAATGATCTACCGTTCACGGTCGATTTTCGACCGTTCACAGGACGCATGCTCTTGAGCAAAATGTTGTGCAAATAAATAAAATGCTATTAAAAAATGATAACTAGCTTAATTACCAGTAGAAATAGATATTTCATAGCGAATAAACGAAGGTAAATCCGAGCAA
Organism: uncultured Collinsella sp.; assembly: GCA_900542895.1. Lineage (GTDB taxonomy): Bacteria > Actinomycetota > Coriobacteriia > Coriobacteriales > Coriobacteriaceae > Collinsella. The sequence continues at coordinate 5,970 of UQPL01000075.1, forward strand.
ATGTCAAGAGAATTGAGAATTCGCTACAAAACTATCGGTATTTTTGCTTAGATGTTCAAACAATCGTTACAATATGTACTATAAGCGTGTGCAATTACAGATTGCGCAGATACGTTTGATAGTGAAAGAGCAAGATCGCGGTCTCTTGGGGAGGAGACATCGATGAAAGCGAATTCAGAAAAAACTAAGCAGAGTAAAAAAGCGACGCGCCGTGTACTGGCAGGCGTATTGTGCGGAGCCTCCGTTTTGAGCCTGGTACTGTCGCTCGTCATGCCCCCGATCTCGCAGGCCATTGCCAACGATGCCCAGACGGTTCCTACCGAGGAAACTGTGATGGGGGGGGGTTCCTCAAGTGAGTCTACTGATGTAGACAACAGTACTAACGGGGATGCCGGCACAGACGCCGAAAACCAGAACAGCGACGATGCTGCGAGCGACGACGATGCTCGGCCGGAGGAGCAGTCCAAGGACGAGTCGCAGGCGGAAGATAATGATGCGATGGATGTTAACGCTGTCGCGTCAGCCGAGGAGGCTGCAGAGAGCGAAGAGACAACCACAGCTATTACTAACATTGCTAACGCCGATGATTTGTCAGCTAAGCTTCAAGGCGTTGGGGAAAACCAAACTGCCTGCTTCGAGCTTACAGCTGATATTGACTATGCTGGTGAAATCAAACTTGAGAAGAGCGGCAGCAATATAACGCTGAACTTAAACGGTCATAAGATCAAGTGCTTGAACACCGATAAGCCGTTATTTGATGTTGCTAATGGCGCAACACTTACAATTAAGGACGAAATTAAGGACTCCGCGCCGGTGACTGAGACGGTCAACGATGTCCAACAGCTGACTGATCAGGGGCAGAAGCTGAATCCCGATAATTATGGCAAGAAAGCCGTGCTAAATTACGTTGATGGCATTCCGTCTAATCTTACCTACTACGTGACCAAATCGACCCCGAGTGGTACAGGGACAATCGAGACGCTTGTCAGTCATAGCGTCGATATTAAGGGTGCCATCGTGGCGTGCGGCGGCAACGCAAATCTAAAGCTCATCAATCTGTATAACAACAACGGCAAGGGCGGCACGTTTAACCTTGTGAGCGGCGTGATCACGCAAAAACAAGGTGGCAGCGTTAGCAGCTTGGTCTATGCCGAGAACGGCTCTACTGTCAACATGAGCGGCGGCTATGTGTGTGGCGCTTCTGGCTCGCCCGCGGGCGCGGGCATTATGGTTTCCAACGAGAAAGGTAGTGCCTCGACCCTTAATTTGACCGGTGGCGTAATTGCCGGCAACAGCGCTTATAGTGGCGGTGGTGTGTATGCTAAAGGCTCCACGGTCACTATAACTAATGGCGTAATCTCCGGCAACAGCACGCTTGATTCTGCTGGCTTTGGTGGCGGCATCATGGCCGAAGGCGGCAGCGTCACTGTTTCCGGTGGCTACATCACTAACAATAAATATGCCAATTTCTGTCGCCATGATGGTTATGGCGATCATGGCGGCGCTGGACTTGCCGCTAGAAACGGTACTCATGTCACCATTTCGGGCGGCCAGATCACGGGCAACTATTCTGAGGAAGCAGGCGGCGGCGTTTACATTACCGATGTCGATCGACACGGGGTGAGTTCTCGCGAGACAATGGCATGGCTCAACATTACGGGGGGAACTATTGCCGCAAATGTGAGCAACCGTTCCGAGGGTGCTGGCATTCGCGTGGGCCAGATGGTTGACGCGATGATAGAAGGTGCGTCAAAATCTACTCCAGTCTATATCACTAATAACTCCTGCATGTCTCGCTTTGACTGGGGCGGAGGCGGTATCTTTGTCCAGGGCGATTCGGATACCGCATCTAATGCGGGCAGGCTATTTGTCTATAACTCCTATATATACAGCAATGAGGCCGGTGGCTACGGTGGCGGCGTTGCGGTTTGCCCGACGGGCAAGACCTTGGTGACGAACACCTACGGCACAGCGATCTTTGGCAATACGTCTGCCAAAGACCAGTGTGAAGCAAAAGATGATTATGATTCTGAGAAAAATAGCGGCAACGAAGGCACCCCTCACCTATCCGCTGGTGGCTACGAAGGCCTTGTCCACAAAAAGAACCAGGATACTACCGCCTACAATAGTCCTGACTTTCGCGAAAACGGTCACGCCGATTTCTTCCTTGCAGCGGAGGGTCACCGCGAGCCAATCGCGGCAGTGACCGGCAAGATGCTTGGCGGCGGTGATGCCAAGTACTCGGGAAGTAAAGAGCTTAGAGGTCCCATTACTATCCCCGCTAACGGTGGCGTGCAGGTATATAACAGCATCGGCCTGAGCTCGGGTGTTAATGCTCAAGACCCTCAAGACTTCGCGGCGATCAATGAGGCGCGAAACGAGGCAAAGACGTTTATCACGGGCAATTATTCCTGGAACCATGGCGGCGGCATCATGTCAAATGGCGACTTGTACCTAGGCGTGCCTGCGGATACGTACGTCTACCCGAGCCTTAAGCTGAAGGCGACCAAGGCGCTGAAAATGAAAAATAAGCAGTCCGAGGAAAGCATGGCGCTCGCCAAAGACCAGTTCTCCTTCTCGGTCTACCGTAAGGATTCGGATGACGCGACGGAGCCCTTTTGGAATGACAAGACATTCAACCGTGGCGGCTGCACCTTGGTCGGAACCGCCAGGAATGATGCGGACGGCAACATCACCTTTGACCTTGGCGAACAGTTCATTGATAAGACTGTTGAGGCTAACAAAATTACATACTACTTGGTCGAAGATGCCGGCGATGATTCCGATATCACTTATGACCCCGCTGTGTATGAGATTGTGGTGTCGGTCAAGGATAACCCGACCGAGCTCATGACTGTCCCGGAAAAGAATAATCCGAACGGAATGAAGAAACTTCTCATCCTGTCTCTTATACACATCTGACGCTGCCGACGAAGGCTTAGG
>UQPL01000076.1:0-8905 GCA_900542895.1 uncultured Collinsella sp.
AGTACTTGATCGTCGCCTATACCGAGATGATGAGTCGCCTGCGCGAGCTGGGCCGGGTGGACTGGGTGCTCGACGAGTTGCGTCCGCTGGCCGACGAGTCGCACTACCGCGCCGACCGCCATGAGGCGTTTCGCAAGGTCAAGCGCATCAACTCGTGTAGCCGTCACCAGTTGGGCATCGCACGCGAGCTTGCCGCTTGGCGCGAGGACCGCGCCGAGCGCCGCAACATCCCGCGCAAGTGGGTCATGTCCGACGATACGCTGCTGGCCCTGGTTAAACGTAATCCCGTTCGTGTTGAGGAGTTCCGCAGCATTCGCGGTACCGACCAGCTGGGGGAGCGCGACGTGGACGGCGCGCTCATGGCCATCAAGCGCGGCGCGAGCTGCCCGCACGATCGCCTGCCGCTCATGGTGCGCGGGCATCGCCAGATCTCTCCGGAGCTGGAGAGCGTGACGGACCTGATGTATGCGCTCATTCGCCTGGTTGCCGAGCGCTCGGGCGTGGCGACCTCGGTCATTGCCTCGCGCGATGACCTGGCCGACTACATTGAGCATCCCGAGCAGAGCCCCCTGCGCGAAGGCTGGCGTTTTGAGCTTGTGGGCTCGCGTCTGGACGATCTGCTCTCGGGTAATATGGGGTTGACGGTGAAGGACGGCAAAATCGAGCTTCTATAGTTACGCGGTTTTACCAAACGCTGTAAACGTTCTAGAGCGGCAATGCCAAAACATCGATGGCGTCTCGTTGGCTGGGCGAGTGGGTAGAATGCCTCCAACGTGTAACTCGATTCGGAGGAATTCGCATGCCTTATTACTATGGATACGGCTTTGGCATCGACCCGCTGTACCTGCTGGTTGTTCTTGTTTGTACGGCGCTCGGTCTTGCCGCACAGAACTATATCAACTCGACGTACAAAACCTGGTCCAAGGTTCGCTCGGACGGCGACACGGGCGCCACGGTCGCTCGCCGCATGCTCGACGCCAACGGCTGCAATGCCGTGGGTATCAAGGGTGTCGCCGGTGAGCTCACCGACCATTACAACCCGCAGGATAACAACCTGTATCTCTCAGATGCCAACCGTTCGGGTGGATCGGTCGCAAGCGTTGCCGTCGCCTGTCACGAGGCAGGTCACGCCGCTCAGCGTCAAAGCGGCTATGCCATGATGAAGGTGCGCACCGCCCTGGTCCCGGTCGTCAACTTTACCCAGAACACCTGGACCATCGTGTTGCTCTTGGGCCTGTTTATGAACATTGCCGGGCTCACAACCCTCGCGTTGATCTTCTTCTCGTTTAGCGTGCTGTTCCAGTTGGTTACGCTGCCGGTCGAGATTGATGCCAGCCGCCGCGCCGTGGCATATATTGAGCAGTCGGGTATGAGTTCCAAGCAGGTCAATGGTGCCAAGAAGGTGCTGACGGCCGCCGCGCTTACCTATGTTGCCGCTGCGCTCACCTCGATTATTCAGCTGCTCTATCTTATGGCTCGCTACAACAGAAACTCCAACCGATAACAAATGGGACCGACGGGCGCCGTGGGGATTTGTGTCCCCGCGGCGCTGTACTATGTGTTGGACTTGAATTTGCGCAGGGCCGGAGCCCTTGTGCACGATAACGAAAGGAGGCTGCGTGGCAGGCTGGAACCTAACCGGCAATGCTGTTTCCGCCGAATTTGACGGCTCGGACGATCAGGAGCGCAAGGAGCTCAGCGTGAGCCAGGCGGTGGAGATCGCCGCTGGTGCGCTCGATGCCATTCCGCAGCTGAGCGTTCTGGGCGAGGTCACGGGTTTCCGTGGTCCCAACGCCCGAAGCGGCCACTGCTACTTCCAGATTAAAGACGACTCGGCCGCCGTCGACTGCATCATCTGGAAGGGCGCCTATCTCAAGCGTACCTTCGATCTGCGCGACGGCATGCAGGTGAGCTTTAAGGGCAGCTTCAACCTCTATAAGCCCACGGGTCGTATGAGCTTTGTCGCTCGCTCGTTTTCGCTGGCGGGGGAGGGTCTGCTGCGTCAACAAGTGGCGCAACTGGCCGAAAAGCTACGCCGCGAGGGCCTGATGGACGAAGCGCGCAAACGCCGCATCCCGGTGTTCTGCTCACGCGTGGCGGTCGTCACCTCGCTTTCCGGTGCGGTAATCGACGACGTCAAGCGCACATTGCGTCGTCGCAATCCGCTCGTCGAGCTCGTCTGCGTGGGCGCCAGGGTTCAAGGCGAGGGTGCGCCGGCCGAGCTTATTGAGGGCTTGCGCCGCGCCGCTTCCATTACGCCGGCGCCCGACTGCATCTTGTTGGTACGCGGCGGCGGCTCCTTTGAGGACCTCATGACCTTCAACGACGAGGAGCTTGCCCGCGCGGTGGCGGCTTGTCCCGTGCCCGTGGTGACCGGCATTGGCCATGAGCCCGATACCTCGATTTGCGACATGGTGAGCGACCGCCGCGCCTCCACGCCTACGGCGGCGGCAGAATCGGTGGCGCCGGCTATGACGGAGCTGGCCGATGTGCTCGAGGCGCGCCATCAGCGTCTGGGTGCCGCGATGGCATCGATGATTGGGTCGGATCAGGTCGATCTGGAAATGCTCGACCAGCGCGGTCGCCGTGCCTGGGATACCTATACGGCTCGCTTGGGCGATGCTCTCGATGCGGCTGCGTGCCGCCCGTGCCTCAACGACCCCACATTTATGGTCGAGCGTCGCGAATCGGAGCTTGCGCTGACTGCCGATCGCCTGTCGGGCGCCATAGTACGCTCGGTCGGGACATTTCGCTCCAACTTTGAGCGCTTGCCCGAGCGTCTGGTTGTAAGCACCTCGGGGCTCGATGGCAAACGCCATGCGCTCACGCTCGCGAGCTCCCGTCTGGAGCATCAGGGGCGCACGATGCTCAACAAGCCCGCGTCCGACCTGGGCCGTGCGGCAGCCTCGCTAGATGCCCTGTCGCCGCTCAAGGTGCTTGCCCGTGGTTATTCCATCGCGTACAGCGATGATGGGGTGGCTACGAGCGCCAAGACCTTTAAGCCCGGCGATGCCATCCGCGTGCGCATGGCAGACGGCAACGTGGCGGCAACGGTCGATACGGTCGAGTAAACCGCGTTTCATAGCGATAAACCTTTAGGAAAGGAAACAGATATGGCAGAGAAGACCCCAGTCGAGCAGCTTACGTACAAGCAGGCCTCGCAGGAGTTGGAGCTCATCATCCGCAGCTTGGAGTCGGGCGATATGGAGCTCGAGGAGTCGCTCGAGAGCTATACCCGCGGCGTCGAGCTCCTCAAGAGCCTGCGCACCCGCCTGTCCGATGCCGAGCAGAAGGTCTCGGTGCTTCTTAAGGACGTCGACGGCAACGACGTGCTCGCCGACGGCGAAGCCGCCAACACCGACGACAACCTCTCGTTCTAACCATCCCGACCAAATATAATTACCTTGGTCTGTGAGAAAGGAACCAACCATGTGCGATTGCATCTTCTGCAAAATTGCCAACCACGAGATCCCTTCGACCGTTGTCTATGAGGACGACCAGGTCATCGCCTTCGACGACCTCAATCCCCAGGCGCCGGTCCATACGCTCGTGATCCCCAAGAAGCACTACAGTGACATTGCCGACAACGTACCTGCCGAGACCATGGGCGCCGTGGCTCACGCCATCCAGAAGGTCGCTAAGGCCAAGGGCTTGGAGGACGGTTTCCGCGTCATCTCCAACAAGGGCGTCAACGCCGGCCAGACCGTCATGCACTTCCATATGCACGTCCTTGGCGGCAAGAACCTGGGCGAGAACCTCATCTGAGGGCGTGTAGGCCGTCGACTTGGCTGCCTTTGGAGTAATCTATGCAGCTTTCTCAACTCGAATACCTTCAAGCGGTAGCGAACTATGGCGGCGTGCGCAAAGCAGCTCGCGCCGTTCACGTGAGTCCGCAGGCCGTTTCGTCGGCAATAAAAAAGTTGGAATCTGAGTATCAGATTGTTTTGCTCGACCGATCGGCGGGGGAGGCTGTTTTGTCTCCGGCGGGCAGAGAATTTGCGCGTCGTGCACGCGTGATCCTGGCGCAAGTCGACGATCTCAAAAAGTACGCTCAATCGGGGAACGGCGGCGTTTCGCCCGACGGCCATTTCCGTCTTTACGCCCCCTGTCTTCACGGGCGGGGGCGCCTTTTTTCCGAAAACTGGTACGACTCGTTTGAAAGCTCGCACCCTCAGATTCATCTTGATGTGTGGCATCAGCCAACGGCAACATGCTTTGAATCACTTATACTTGGAATTTCGGACGCGGCTATCTCGTTTGAGGAACCACGGGACAGCGTCCTTTCTTCAAAATATATGGGTGAAAAGGAGCTCAGGGTTCTTTCATGTCCAGCTGGTCATCAATCTGTTGACGCTATGACCATTCGTGAGTTACTGGGCGGCAGGCTCGCTGTTCCCATTAATTTGTCACCCTGTCTCAATGCAATCAATCAATGTCCCGAAGCTCAGCTGGTTAATTTCCGCTTTCGCGATGTCGAATACGGAAACAGGGCGCAGGCTGAGTTTCTTCAAGCCGGGGGATTGATATTGAGTTTTTCTGGCTCTTCTCTCGCATCAAATGAATTGGAAGTAAGCGAGTGCTCCATCGAAGGCTCGCATGACGTAGCCTTGCCTATCTACTTTTGCTATCGGCAAAATGCCTGGACCGATCGACACCAGACGGTATTTCTTCACCTATTGCGTCATCTCGCTTCGTGAGGCCATTTGGCCTCAAGGCGTCAAGTGAATGTTGACGCCTTGTAACACATGACTGACGGCTTTGCCCTCATGCTTTTCCAAGATTCCGATTTAGATTGCTGACTCTTGGAGGGCGGAGCATGAAAAACCGTACGGTTTTGCTTTATATGACGTTCGTTTTTCTGTCGAACTTCAGCACCATTTTGTATTTTCTGACGGTTTACCTTGAATTCGTCGGATTCTCGATGGTGGCGATTTCTAGCATGATGATTGCATACCAAGTGAGCAAGTTCATTCTTGAAGTTCCCACTGGCTATATTGCTGATAGGTTTGGACGAAAGACAAGCGGTCTCGTTGGCGTCGTGGGAATGCTTGGATACTATGTCGCCCTGCTTCTCGTCCGTTCTCCTCTGCTTTTAATCGGCGCGTTTGCTCTCAAAGGTTTTGCCGCTGCATGTGTGAGCGGATCCATAGAAGCGATTTACATTGACAGCGTCTCTCAGGACCAGCTCGTAAGACTTAATGTCGTTGAGCGATTTGTTTTCTATGCCTCTTATGCCATCTCCGCTTGCGTGGGCGGTTTCATTTCGTCTGTCGGTGCATATCTCATTGGTCTTTCGGCAGATATCAGCGCAATGGTGTTGACGTTGGTTGTCGTTGTCTGCATTCCTGAGATGCGAAGAGGGGGCACTGCGGGGACACCTGAGCGTGGAATTAGCCCGAAGATGATCGGTGCCGCTATTGCGTGCAATGGCATTCTTCGTTCAGCGTTCATCATGGACTGTTCTCAGGCGTTTGCTTTTGTCGCCTTGGAAGACTTTTTCTCACTGCTGCTTGCGGGTCGCGGAATGAATGCCATCGCTTCAGGCGTGACCATTGCGGTCCAGCTCCTTGCCTCCGCCTCCATAGGGTTTATTGTGCCCAGTGCGATTACTCGTGTCGACAAGGGCCGTTTTGCGCGTATATGCGGCATCATTCGCTTAGTATTGACAGCTTTGTTTTTGATTCCCCTTACTCCGGCTAATTTGCTGCCCGTGTTCTATGTGTTGCAGACGGTCGCTTACTCGTTATTTGCTCCAATTAAATACTCAATTTTTCAAAATGCCGCCGATTCTTCGATGCGCTGTTCATTGATTTCGGTTCAAAGCCAGATGGTGGCGGTGGGTGCCATCCTTTTCTATCTGTTCAATGCTGCGTTGAGCAGCATCGCGGACATTCGAGTCATATTGCTTGTCGCGCTCGGGATTTCTTCTTTGGTGTATATTCCCGCGCTATTTCGTCTTACAAGCCAAAGGACATGAGTATTTAGGCACCGATAACTTATATATCAACGCCAATAAACCCGAGCGCGAGGGCGTTTGGGTTTATTATTGAAGCGTATGTAACCTGGCGGCGCCACACCGCCTGTTAGTAGGGAGACACATGAACGTTCTGGTCGTCAACGCGGGATCTTCGACCCTTAAGTATCAGGTCATCGATACCAAGTCCCACAAGGTGTCCGCAAAGGGCTCCTGCGAGCGCGTCTGCTTTACCGGCGGTACCTTCACCCACGCTGCCAACGGTTCCAAGAAAGTGACCGAGAACATCGAGTTCCCCGACCACAAGGTCGCCATCGAGGTCGTTCTGAAGGACCTCGAGGCCAACGGCGTCAAGATCGAGGGCATCGGCCATCGCATCGTTCAGGGCGGTTGGTACTTTGGCGACTCCTCCCTCGTCGACGAGGACGTTCTCGCCAAGATCCGCGAGGTCGCCCCGCTGGCGCCGCTGCACAACAACCCCGAGGCCAACGTTATCGAGTACTGCCTCGAGCAGTATCCCGACCTGCCCAACGTCACGGTCTACGACACCGCTTTCCACTTCAACATGCCCGAGGTCGCTAAGACCTACGCTCTGCCCAAGGACGTTTGCGACAAGCTGCACATCCGTAAGTACGGCGCCCACGGCACCAGCTACCGTTACATCTCCAAAAAGGTCGCCGAGATGACCAACGGCGAGGCCCGCAAGGTCGTCGTGTGCCATATCGGCTCCGGCGCTTCCCTGTGCGCTATCGAGGACGGCAAGTGCATGGACACCACCATGGGCTTGACGCCGCTCGACGGTGTCATGATGGGCACCCGCTGCGGCTCCATCGACCCGGCTACCGTGTGCTACCTGCAGCGCGAGGGCGGCTACACCTTCGACGAGGTCGACGAGATGATGAACAAGAAGTCCGGCCTTTTGGCTGTGACCGGCGGCAAGACCAACGACTGCCGCAACGTCGAGGAGCTCGCCGCCGCTGGTGACCCCGATGCTCAGCTCGCCTTCGACATGTTTGTCTACAAGATTGCCGCCAAGGCTGCCGAGATGGCTACTTCCATGTGCGGCATGGACACGCTGGTCTTCACCGCTGGCATCGGTGAGCACGCTCCGGCCGTTCGTGCCGGCGTTGCCGACCGTCTGGCCTTTATGGGCGTCAAGATGGACCATGCCCGCAACGCCCTGCGCGGCGACGGCGCTTGGTGCCTGTCTGCCAAGGATTCCAAGGTCAAGATCTTCGTCATCCCCACGGACGAGGAGTTCATGATCGCTTCCGACGTCGAGCGCATCGTCAACGGCAAGTAATTGATGCAAGGGGAGGGGACTGGATGGCCTTGTGCCGTTCAGCCCCCTTTTACGCTCTTTGAGCGAAGAGTTTAATAGATTTTTATTGAATTCTGATAACTTCTTATTAAGGATACGGCCGCCTTATGGGTTTGCCGACCGTACTGTAATCACGAAGGAGTTTCATGAACGTACTTGTTGTCAACGCCGGTAGCTCAAGCCTTAAATATCAGCTTTTGGATACCGATACCCGCGAGGTTTTCGCCAAGGGCAACTGCGAACGTATCGGTTCGGGCATGGGCATCTTTGGCCACTCCGAGAACGGTGGCGCCAAGCAGACCGAGGAGGTCCCTTTCCCCGATCATCGCTCTGCTATCGCTCGCGTGCTCGAGGAGCTTGAGAAGACCGACTTTACGATTGACGGCATTGGCCATCGTATCGTTCAGGGCGGCTGGCACTTTGATGATTCCGCGGTCGTCGACGATGAGGTCATGGCTAAGATCCTTGAGGTTGCCCCGCTCGCTCCGCTGCACAATTACGGCGAGGCCGCGGCGATTGAGTATTGCCGTGAGAAGTATCCGGAGCTGCCCAACGTGGCGGTCTTCGACACCTCGTTCCACATGACCATGCCCGAGGTTGCCTACACTTACGCCCTGCCCAAGGACGTGTGCGACAAGTATCATGTGCGCAAATATGGCGCCCACGGAACGAGTCATCGTTACGAGTGGATGATGGCCAAGGAGATCCTGGGCTCGCGCTGCCACCGTCTGCTTTCGTGCCATCTGGGCAACGGCGCTTCGCTCGCCGCCATCGAGGACGGCGTGTGCCGCGACACCACGATGGGCCTCACGCCGCTCGATGGCCTGATGATGGGCACTCGCTGTGGTTCCATTGACCCGGCCACCGTGTGCTACCTCCAGCGCGAGGGCGGCTACAGCTACCAGGAAGTCGACGACATGATGAACAAGCAGTCTGGTCTGCTTGCCATCTCGGGCATCTCCAACGACGCCCGCGACATCCGCACGCGCGCCTCCGAGGGCGACGAGCGCTGCCTGCTCGCCTTCGATATGTTCGCATACAAGGCCATGCAGCAGGCCGGTTCCATGATCGCTTCCATGGCGGGCGTGGACACCATCACCTTTACCGCCGGCATCGGCGAGAACGACTGGTCGATCCGCAAGGCCTTCTGCGACTGCTTTGAGTGGCTGGGCGTACGCATCGACAACAACAAGAACCGCGAGGCCGTGGGCAACGGACCGCAGGTCATCAGTGCCGCCGGTTCCGCCGTCACGGTCATGGTCATCCCCACCGACGAGGAATACATGATCGCCCACGACGTCGAGCGTCTGACCAAGAACAACTAACGCTCGCATTTGCAAGTAAACGAAAGGCCTCCAGAGCAACAGCTCCGGAGGCCTTTTTGCTAGCAGGTGAAAATTCCAGTCCCAAAGAGATCATCATCAGCAACGCCTGCGCTCCCAGCAACGGCACCCAACCATTCAGATCTTCAGCCTCAGCTCGTAGCCAAGCCGCCGTCCACTCCAGATGCCCTAATTGCTACGTAGCGGTAGAAGGCCGTACGGGCTAACCCCTGAAAACATTCCGCACTGATATCTTCTGTATTGAAGACGTCGATGATGCACCCGTAT
>UQPL01000077.1:0-8597 GCA_900542895.1 uncultured Collinsella sp.
CGAGCAAATGGATGAAAAGCCGGAGGACTACTCACAAGAAGATGATGCAGGGCTTAATTTGATTGATTTCTATGTTCTTCCGCATTTTCTTACAGCACCATTTAAGAAAGTTACCGAGAAAATACTAACTGAGTTTTCGGATTTGAATCTATGCCCAATTAACAATCGTCAGGGAATTGTAATTGATGGTGAAGGTTCAAAGGTTATTGGCAAAGACTAATTTAAAATTCCAGTTTGCTGCACTCGTTCCTAGCAGGGTTTGGGGCAGGCACGCCCCAACAAGAAGCCGTCCCAAAGGGGCAAGAATGGGGACAGCGGACGATTTCTTGGACCGTTACGCGGCCCTTCCCAGCGCGGAGCGGAACTCGGCCGGCGTGCGGCCACCGAGCGCATCGCTGCGCCTCTCCGTATTGTATCGGCCGATCCAGCCCCCGAGCTCCTCGATGAAGCGGGCGGGGGTCCAGTCCGACCAGTCCCTGCCGTGCCAGAACTCCTTCTTGAGCAGGCCGAAGAAGCCCTCCATCGCCGCGTTGTCCGGGCCGCAGCCCTTGGCGGACTGGATTGGCTACACTGATGTGGACGGTTCCGGGAGGGGCGCAAGAGACGGGAGGGCCGTGTACGCGTTCCTGCGCGAGGGCCGCGGGGAGGGGCTACCTGGGTACGGCGCCTGTCAACTCGGTCGACGTCTTTGATGACCGGGTCGTACTCAATATCAAATTCACGGATGATGCCAAAACGGTCACCCGTGAGAAAGTGTTGGGTTCGAGTGCTGTGGGCAATGTTCCAACATGCTGGGATCAAACTCGCTTGCCGGGATCACACGGTAGCCGTGGCGCAGGAGCAGGTCGACGAAAACACCGTTGCCCACGGTGAGCGTACCGCTGAACGTTCCGTCGTAGATGCGACCTACGCCACACGAGGGGCTGCGGTCCTGCAGGATGCACGCGGCGATCTCTTCCGGACCGCCCGCTTGCTCGCACATATCGAGCGCACGTTGAGCGCCTAGGCGAAACTCGCGATCGACCGAGATGCCCTCGCAGGTACGGACCTCGCCGTCCACGATCTCGGACGGCTTGCGCGGTGTGGGCAGGCCGCCAAAGACCTCAGGGCACACCAAGAGGACCTCGGTCCCCGTACGTTCGCAGGCCTCGACCAACGCGCGGTGGTAGTTGTCGAGCCCGTTATACTTGCAGCTCTCGCCCATCAAGCAGGCACTTACCACGATCTTCATATACAACTCTCCCCACGCAAAACGCCCCATTTGAGATAAACACTCAAATGGGGCGATTGACACTGCGCAACCAGTATTACTGCTGCTTTGGCATCAGCGGATTCTCGCGCGTGAGGAGATTCATGAACTCCTCGCCCGTGATCGTCTCCTTCTTGTACAGATAACGAGCCAGCTCGTGGAGCTTGAACTTGTTCTCCTTCAGGATCTGCAGGGCGCGGTCGTGCGCATCCTCGATCAGCTTGGCGACAATCGCGTCCACGCGCTCGGCCGTACCGGGGGCGCAGGTGAGCGACGTGTCCTGGTTAAGGTACGCATTCTGAACGGTACCGAGTGCCATCATGCCAAACTCATCGGACATACCAAAGCGCGTCACCATGTTACGGGCGAGCTTGGTGGCCTGCTCGATATCGTTGGCGGCGCCGGTCGTCATCTCACCAAAGATGAGCTCCTCGGCTGCACGGCCACCGCAATAGACGGCGAGCTTGTCCAGGACCTCCTGGCGCGTGGTCAGGAAGCGCTCATCCTCCTCGACCTGCATGGTGTAGCCCAGAGCACCGCTCGTGCGCGGCACGATGGTGATCTTCGTGACCGGTGCAGAGCCCTTCTGGCGGGCGGCAACGATGGCATGGCCGATCTCGTGGTAAGAAACAACCTGCTTCTCGTGGTCGGACAGCACCGTGGACTTACGCTGCTGGCCGGCGATGACGACCTCCACCGACTCCTCGAAATCGTCCTGCGTAGCGCGCTTGCGGCCCTCACGGACGGCACGCAGGGCGCCCTCGTTGATGATATTGGCCAGGTCGGCGCCCGAGGCACCGGGCGTGGCGCGGGCAATCGCGGTCAGATCGATCGGCGGCTGGGTCTTCACGCTCTTAGCGTGGAGCTCGAGGATGTTCTTACGGCCGGTCAGATCGGGCAACTCGACGGGGATGCGGCGGTCAAAACGACCGGGGCGCAGCAGCGCCGGATCGAGACTGTCGGGGCGGTTGGTGGCAGCGAGGACGACGATACCCTTGTGGTTGTCGAAGCCGTCCATCTCGGTCAACAGCTGATTGAGCGTCTGCTCGCGCTCGTCGTTGCCGCTAAAGCCGCCGCCATCGCGCTTCTTACCGATGGTATCGATCTCATCGATAAAGACGATACACGGGGCCTTTTCCTTGGCCTGCTTAAACAGGTCACGAACCTTAGCAGCGCCGCGGCCGACGAACATCTCGACGAACTCAGAGCCCGAAATGCTAAAGAACGGAACACCAGCCTCGCCGGCAACAGCCTTGGCAAGCAGGGTCTTACCGGTACCCGGAGGACCAACAAGGAGAGCACCGCGCGGCAGCTTGGCGCCGATCTCTTCGTAGCGCTGCGGTTTCTCCAGAAAGTCGACGACCTCCTTGAGAGACTCCTTGGCCTCTTCCTGACCGGCGACATCCTTAAAGGTAACGCCCACGTCCTTGGAGGCGATCACGCGCGCGCCGGACTTGCCCAGTCCACCGCCGCCAAAACCACCGCCGCCAAAGTTCATCGAAGGACCGTCATCGCCCATGGCCTTCTTCATGCGGCGGTTGAGCCACCAGCCGATCAGGAAGAAAATCGCCATGGGAAGAATGAGCGTAAGCAGGTAATAGGTCATCAAACCCGAGTTTTTATCGGGAACGACCGACTCAAGCGAAGCGCCAGACTCAAGCACGCGATCGGTAAAGCCCGCATCGTTCGGCACACCGGTCGTCTTATAGGCGATGTTCTCGTCCTCGCCCTTCTTGGTGTAATAAATCGAGTAATCGTCCGTGTTGTACTCGACCTTGTCGACACTCTTCTTATCGAGCGCTTTGACAAACGTCGAGTAATCGGTCTTCGTAATCTGCTGCGTGTGACCGATGTTGGGGAACAGAACGGTCGAGAGCACGAGGTAGACGACGAAGGCGATGAGCACGTAGAGGATCATATTCCGTCTACGCTTGTTGTCATCCATCTCCATCTGCTTGAACTCCATCTACTGGGGTTAATAATGTTTTCTAGAATACCCAACCCGGACGGCGATAAACCGACGCCGGGCACGAAAAGACAGAGATGGCATCACTGGAAGTCGACAAGGTTCAAATCTATACGGGCGACGGCAAGGGCAAGACGACGGCTGCGCTGGGGCTCGCGCTGCGTGCCACGGGCTATGGACTTAACGTGCCCATGCTTCAGTTTGCCAAGAAGCTGCACTGCGCCGAACATGATGAAGCACCTCGTTTAGGGCTACGCATCGTACAAGCCGACCGCGACACACCCGAGGCTTGCGCCGCGCAGATCATGGAGCTCGCATGCGAGCAGATATCACAGGTCGACGTTCTGATTTTGGATGAACTCGGCGAGGCCATGCGCCGCGGCTTCGTGACGCGCGAGGATGTCGAAGCGCTGATCGCGATAAAGCCCGCCACCACGGAGCTCGTGCTCACCGGCCGGGGCTTGCTGCCCCTCGCGAACCTCGCCGACCTTGTCACCGAAATGCGCCCCATCAAACACTACTTCGACGAAGGCCTCCTAGCCCGCCAAGGCATCGAATACTAGCCATTGGGGACGTCCCGAATGGCTAGGCGGTGGCGCGGCCGAGCCAGTTGCCGCTGTGATGGTAGACGGTGAACATCATGGCGGTGATTACCCAGGTTACGGGGTAGACAAGCAGCAGGTGCTCAAGCGACGGATCGAACGGCATAATCGCAAACACCCAGATCACCCTGAGCACGACAGTGCCAAAAATCGTGAGCAGCATGGGCTGCAAGCTCACGCCGGCACCGCGAATGGAACCCGACGCGTTTTCGATAATCGAGAAGATCGCGTAGAACGGCGCGATGAAATGAAGAATCGTCGTGGTGTACGCCGAAATCGAAGCATCGTCGACAAACAGACGCGACAACGGACCCGAGAACACCAGCAACACGGCAGACAAGCCACCAATGAGCATAAACGACAGCACAAGCGACGTGTGGTATCCCTTTCGCATGCGCTCGTAGTTGCGCGCGCCAAAGTTCTGCGCCGAGAACGTGGTAATCGACACGCCAAGCGCCTCGGTAACCATCCAGACAATGCCATCTAAGCGGCCCGAAAGACCCCACGCCGTGGTGACATCGGCACCAAACGAGTTAACCGACACCTGAATCAAAACGTTGGAAATCGAATACGCAGCAGACTGAAAGCCTAGCGGCAGACCACACGAGATCATGCTCTTACAAATGCCCGGATCAATGCCGAGTTTGGACAGCGAAAGCCGCCACGCACCCGGTGCGTGCATCATACGAATCACGATCATCGTGGCGTTGGAGCAAATGGTCAGCGCCACCGCGATGCCACAGCCCAGAGCCTCCATATGAAGCACGGCAACGAAGATGACATCCAGCACCGCATTAACAAGGCAGCCGGAAGCGATGATCACAGCAGGCCCGCGCGTGTCGCCCACGGCGCGCAGCAGTGCCGTTCCCATATTGAGCAGCAGCGCTGCAACCATGGCGGCAAAATAGCAACGAGCATAGGCCACGCCCTCGGCCAATAGCTCATGCGGCGTGTTCATAAGCACCAGCATGGGCTCAACGAACACTATGCCAAGAATCGAGAAAACGATACCGCCCACCAGCGCGAGCGTCATGGCCGTATGGACCGAAAGGCTCAGTCGCTCATCATCGTGCTGGCCAAAATACTGACCTGTAATGACCGCGCAGCCGGCGCCGACGCCAACGCAAAAGCCAATACAGAGCTCGGTGAGCACCATCGTAGCTTGAATGCCACCCAGCGCAAGCTTGCCGCCAAACTGACCGACGATATAGGTACCGATAAGCGTGTATGCCTGCTGAAAAAACGAACTAAAAAAGATGGGAACGCACAGCGACAGCAGCTGCTGCCAAATGACACCCTGCGTTACATCGATAGCCGTAGATTTCTTAGCCACACGCCCTCCCCAAAAGCGCACGTCAACAGACAAAACAGCAAATTAAGACAAAGCCAATACCCGCTTAGCACCGACCGGCGTCGACCGAAACACCCCGAATCAGAGCCCGGTGCGAACTATCTACCTAGTGATACAGCCCCGGCTGGTAGTGATACTCGTTACTCACGTGCGGGCACAGCTGCCAAAATGCGACGGCACTCGCCGCGGCCACGTTGAGCGAATCGACCCCGTGCGCCATCGGAATGCGCACGGCTCGGTCGCAGCCCGCGATAGTCTTGGCGCCCAAGCCGGCACCCTCGGTACCCATAAAGATTGCCAAGCGGTCAATCTCCTGCAGCACGGGATCGTCCAGCGATACGGAATCGTCCGTCAATGCCATGGCAGCACAGGAAAAACCGGCTTCGTGCAGTGCCGCCAGGCCATCGTGCGGCCACACACGAGCCTCGCTGCCAATGCGCGTCCACGGCACCTGAAACACCGTGCCCATGCTCACGCGGGCCGAGCGACGGTACAGTGGGTCGCAGCACGTCGGACTGACCAAAATACCGTCGACATTGAGCGCGGCGGCCGAGCGGAAAATCGCACCCACGTTCGTGTGGTCGACAATACCCTCGAGCACGCACACGCGCACTGGGCGCTCCCCCGCCGCCTCGACGACGCCACCCAAGAACTCATCAACCGGAATCTGGCGCGGGCGACGGAACGCCGCGAGCGCACCGCGCGTCACGTTAAAGCCCGTCAGCTGCTCCATGAGCTCCATGGCGGCCACGAACACAGGAACCGGGCCGGCGCCCTCGCGCACGACCAGGCGCTCAAACAGCGGCATCATCTGGTCGAGCCAGCGCTCACCCAAAAGAAAGCTCACCGGCTCGTATCCGGCACGCACCGCGCGCTCAATAACCTTGGCACTTTCCGCAATGAAGATGCCCTTTTGCGGCTCCAGCACGCAGCGCAGCTCGCGCTCGGTCAGTCGCACGTAAGCATCAAGCCGCTCATCCTCGAGCGAGTCGATTCGCAGCACCTCAACGGCATCAGTCATAGCAGCCAGCCCGCACCCTTCTTTACAGCACATCTATACCAAACGAGGCGACGCTAAGCGCCGCCCCATGCATTCAATCAACCCGATGATACCGTTCACGCCAGACGATTTACGCCTTAACGCGACGATACGTCACGAACTCATAATCGAGGCCTTCGTCACCCTCGCCCGCGGCAATAGTGGCAACCCCATCGCGACGCGCAACTTCCCACGCAGGATCGGCATCCAAATTGGGAAAATACGTGTCCACGGGATGGACGCAGTGGTTATGCGTGACCTCGGCCTCGGCGCAATACGGCAAAAACTGACGATACACCTCGCCGCCGCCGATCACCCACGCAACGGGCTCATCGGCAACCGCGGCGAGAGCCTCGTCGATGCTATGCACCACGTCGACGCCCTCGGCAGTAAAGCCCTCGTCGCGGGTGAGCACGATATTGCGGCGGTTCTTGAGCGGACGCCCGCCGGGAAAACTCAGTAGCGTCTTGCGCCCCATAATGACCGGGCAACCCTTGGTGCACGCCACAAAATGGCGCATGTCGGCGCGATTGGACACCACCATGTCGCCCTCGCACCCAATGCCCCAGTCGTCACACACGGCGACGATGGCAGATAGCTTACAAGTCATGAGCGCCACCTACACCGCAATGGGAATGTTCTTGACCTGCGGGCCGTGCTCATAGCCCTCGACGATCAGGTCATCGGTCGTAAACGCATAGAAGTCATGCACATCGGGGTTGAGCGTTACCTTGGGTGCCGCAAACTGCGGACGCTCGATAAGTTTGCGGACAATATCGACATGACGGTCGTAGATATGGGCGTCGGCAATCACATGCAGCAGCTCACCGGGAATCATATCGACCGACTGCGCAACCATCATGAGCAGAATGGCGTACTGGCACACGTTCCAGTTGTTTGCGGCCAAAATATCCTGGCTGCGCTGGTTGAGAATCATGTTGAGTGTGGGCTTGTCGTCCTGCGGGCGCTGCGTGACGTTATAGGTCACGCCGTAAGCGCACGGATACAGGTGCATCTCGGACAGGTCGCTAAACACGTACGTGTTAGTCATGATGCGGCGGCTGTACGGCGTATGCTTAAGGTCGTACAGCACGCGATCCATCTGGTCGAAGTCACCCTCGGCATAATGGCTCTTCTGCCCAATCTGATACCCATAGGCCTTACCGATGGAGCCGGTCTCATCGGCCCACTCGTCCCAAATATGGCTGTTGAGGTCATGGACATTATTGGACTTCTTTTGATAGATCCACAAGATCTCATCCATGGCAGACTTAAGCGCCGTGCGGCGCAGCGTGAGCGCGGGGAACTCCTCGCGCAGGTCATAGCGTGCCGTAACGCCAAAGTTTTTAATGGTATAGGCAGGGGTGCCGTCCTCCCACACCGGACGGACCTTTTGGCCCTCGGTGGTGGTGCCATGGTCCAGAATGTCGCGGCACATGGATACAAACTGTTGATCAGCTTTGCTCATTGACCCTCCTGTCAGTCGCCTACAAGCGAGATTCATTGTAGCCCAGGCGCACGCGGCCCCACAGCCCAAACATAAGCCCTCATTTTCTGACATATGCCAGAAATTCCTTGCGCAAATCCGCACGTTCGCTATTCTATTGTTGACATATGTCAGATTTGGAGAGTGTATGGCAGGAAGACGAGAAAAATTACGCCGCGTTGGGATCATCCCCGAATACCGCGGCTTTACCCCCGACGGCCTTGCCAGTGGAGACGCCATCGACATGACGATCGACGAACTCGAGGTGCTGCGCCTGTGCGACCTGGAAGGCCTTAACCAAGAGGCAGTCGCACAACAGATGGGCATCGCGCGCGCCACGGTGGCGGCTATTTGCAGCCGAGCACATCGTAAGGTGGCAAACGCGCTGGTCAACGGGCGAGCGCTCAGTATCGAGGGCGGCAATATCGCATACTCCCCCATCACCACGACAACGGCCGCATGGCCAGCAAAGGAGGTCAGCACCATGAGGGTGGCAACGACGTACGACAACGGCAACATCTTTATGCACTTTGGCCGCAGCGAACAGTTCAAGATCTACGACATCCAGGATGGCAAGGTGCTCAACGAGCAGGTCGTAGGCACCGGCGGCACCGGTCACGGCGCATTGGTGGGCCTGCTTACCAACGGTGGCGTTGACACGCTCATCTGCGGCGGTATCGGCGGAGGCGCCATCAACGCGCTCACCCAGGCCGGCATCACGGTCTATGCGGGCGCCCAGGGCAGCTGCGATGCCTGCGTCGAGGCCCTCATTGCCGGCACGCTCGCGCAGACCGGCGAGGCCACCTGCGACTGCCACGGTCACGACCACGAGCACATCCATGAGCACGGCGGATCCTGCGGTTGCCACGGCCATCACGCTGTCTCTTATACACATCTGACGCTG
>UQPL01000078.1:0-8461 GCA_900542895.1 uncultured Collinsella sp.
GTCTCGTGGGCTCGGAGATGTGTATAAGAGACAGGAGCTCGTGCGCGCGAGCGATAAGATCCTGCACCATACGTTCGATGCGGGCGAGGGCGTGCTGATTCCGGCGGAGATTCTCGAGCACGCCAAGCGCGGCTGCCGCAACTTCGTGATCCTGCAGCCGTTCGGGTGTCTGCCCAACCATGTCGTGGGGCGCGGGCTCATCCATGCGCTCAAGAAGCAGTATCCCACGGCGCAGTTCCTACCGCTCGACTACGATCCCGACGTGAGCTTCGCCAACGTGGAGAACCGTCTTCAGATGCTCATCATGAACGCCAAGGCGCAGGGGTGCGGTGAGGCGCATGGCGAGACCGCGTAAGGACGCCGATGCGCCCGATGCACGCACCCGTATCATCGAGGCGTTTTGGGAGCTCATCGAGAACAACAGCATCTTCGAGCTGTCGGTTGGCGAGGTGACCCGCGCCGCCCAGTGCAATCGCGGAACGTTTTACTACTATTTTCACGATTTCGATGAACTCGTCGCCATCGCCATAGCCCAGCTGCTGCAGGATAACGAGCTCATCACCGATGCCCTCTGGCATTTTTCGAGCGAGGGCGACCTTTCGGCGTTCGACCGGCGCGACGTCCGCTGCCTGCTGCGGCGCATCGTCATCACCATGAGGGCGGGTGCCGCCGAGCAGGTCGTGCAGGGCATCCATACGATCATCATCGACCGCGTGAGAGAGATCGTCCACCCCGACGGAGAAGAGCTCAAGGCAGATTCGAGCTTTGCGGTGGGCTTTCTGGTCTCGGGCATCATGGGCTTTGTGATGGCGGTCGGCTTTGCCCGGGAGGGCGGCGAGGAGATAGACCTCGAGCAGCCGGGGGACAGCGCGTGCGCGTACCTGAGGGCGGTCGCCATGCAGACGGTGGAAACGGTCGCGCAAGTCGAGGGCGTCGATACATCCGAGCTGCTCGAACGCGTCTCCAAGGAGGCCGATGCCTATCGCGCATCGCGTGCGACGAGTCCCGACGTGGTGAAAGACGCCTAGGGTTTCTCTTGCGGGGCGCCTGTCGCGCATCGCGCGGTGAGTCCCGCGATGCGGTCATAACCTGCATTCATGTGAGCCGGGTTTATAGATATTCCTCCAGCTGTTAACATAGACAACCTGTGGGTAAAGAGACAAAAGCGCCGCCGACGGGCGGGCGTTTTGATTTCGATGAACTCATGTAAGGAAACGAGCATGTTAGATAGATTTACCGATCGAGCGCGCAAGGTCATGTCGATGGCCAAACAGGAGGCGCTCGATCTGCACTCAAATAAGGTGGGCACCGAGCACTTGCTGCTCGCGCTTGCCAAGGAGGACGAGGGCATTGCCGCCGAGGCGCTGCGCTCGCTCGATATCTCCTACGACGACATCATGGACACCCTCAAGGAGGTCCAGACCACGGTTCCCGAGCCCAGCGAGGAGACCGAGGCTGCCAAGCTTGCCTTTACGCCGCTCGTCATTAGCGTGATGGAGCGCTCCTTCCGCGTGGCACGTGAGAACAACCAGACCTACGTGTCGACCGAGCACTTGCTGATTGGCATCGTCGAAGAGGGTAACGGCATGGCCATGGACATCCTCATGCGCCTGGGTGTGTCGTCCGCCTCCATCAAAAAGGCTATCGAGAAACTTACCGCCAAGGACCAGGACAAGAAGCGTCCGCTCGCCGGCGCCGGTGCCGGGCGTCCCGGTGCGGGCCTGCCGTTCTTTAGCGGCTCGGACGCGTCGCAGCAAAAGGGGAGCGGCACCGATACGCTTAAGCAGTTCGCCACCAACCTTACGCAGAAGGCGCGCGACGGCGAGCTCGACCCTGTAATTGGTCGCGAAAAGGAAGTCCAGCGTATGATGGAGATCCTTTCGCGTCGCACCAAGAACAATCCGCTTATCTTGGGCGACCCCGGCGTGGGCAAGACGGCCATCGTCGAGGGTCTGGCTCAGCAGATTGCAGCTGGCAACGTGCCCGAGAACCTTATGAACCAGAACATCTGGACGCTCGACCTGCCGGGCCTCGTTGCGGGCGCCAAGTATCGCGGTGAGTTTGAGGAGCGCCTCAAGAACGTGATCCAGGAGGCCACCGAAGCTGACGACGTCATCCTGTTTATTGACGAGATGCACACCATCATCGGTGCCGGCTCTGCCGAGGGCTCCATCGACGCGAGCTCCATGCTCAAGCCCGTGCTCGCGCGCGGTGCCTTCCAGATTATCGGCGCCACCACGGCCGAGGAATTCCGCAAGTACCTCACCAAGGACCCGGCCTTCGAGCGTCGCTTCCAGACCATCGATGTCGAGGAGCCGAGCGTCGAGGACACGGTCAAGATCCTGACCGCGCTCAAGCCGCGCTACGAGGAGCACCACCATGTGCGCTATACGCAGGGTGCTATCGAGGCCGCTGCGAACCTCTCCGACCGCTACATCCAGGATCGCTTCCTGCCCGATAAGGCCATCGACCTCATTGACGAGGCCGGCGCCCGCGCCCGCATCGCCGCCAACCGCGCGCCCGAGCCGGTGCGCGAGGCCGAGCATCGCGTGGAGGAGCTTAAGGCCGCCGCGCAGGAGGCCACCGAGAGCGACGACATGAACAAGGCCGCCGAGATCACCGAGCAACAGAAGGCCGCCGAGATTGAGCTCGCCGAAGCCAAGGCCGCCTGGACCGCCGAACTCGACGCCAGCCCGCTCACCATCGACGTGAGTCAGATTGCCGACATCGTGTCCGTGACCTCTGGCGTGCCGGTTTCCTCGCTCACCGAGAGCGAGAGCCGCCGCCTGCTGCAGGCCGAAAGCGTGCTCAAGACGCGCATCATCGGTCAGGACGAGGCCGTCGAGGCCGTTGCCAAGGCCGTGCGCCGCAGCCGCTCGCCGCTCAAGGACCCGCGTCGCCCCGGCGGCAGCTTTATCTTCCTGGGCCCCACCGGCACGGGCAAAACCGAGCTCGCCAAGACGCTCGCCGAGTATCTCTTTGGCAGCAAGGACGCGCTCATCAGCTTCGATATGTCGGAGTTTGGCAGTGAGTTCGAGGTCTCCAAGCTCATCGGTAGCCCCCCGGGCTATGTGGGCCACGACGAGGGCGGCCAGCTCACCAAGGCTGTTCGCCGTCACCCGTACTCGGTCGTGCTGTTCGACGAGATCGAGAAGGCGCACCCCGACATCTTCAATATCCTGCTGCAGGTGCTGGAGGAGGGCCGCCTGACCGATAGCCAGGGCAAGACGGTCGACTTCCGCAATACGGTGATCATCATGACGTCCAACGTGGGCGCCCGCGAGATTGCGCAGGATGCGAGCGTTGGCTTTGGCACCACCGGCGAGCAGGGTCTCACGTCGAGTGAGATCCGTGGTCGCGCGATGGGCGAGCTCAAGCGCCTGTTCCGCCCCGAGCTGCTCAACCGTATCGACGACATTGTGGTGTTCCAGAAGCTCTCGGGCGAGAATCTCACCAAGATCGCGCACCTGCTGGTGGACGACCTGCGTCAGCGTTTGATTGCCAACGGCATGAACATCAAGCTCACCGATGCGGCCTATGACAAGATCGTGGCCGAGGGCACCGACCTCACCAACGGTGCGCGTCCGCTGCGCCGTGCTATTCAAAAGCTCATCGAGGACCCGCTGTCCGAGGAGCTTCTGGCCGGCGAGTGGGGCGAGGGCGATACCGTCCTGTGCGACGTGGCCGATGGCAAGTTTGTCTTTAGCCACGGCACGGGCGAGATCCCGGCACCGCGTCCGGCGGGCGTATTCGGCGGCGATTCCGCTCCGGCGGCACCGCATACCGGAAACGCTGCTCCTGTAGGAGGCGGCGTGAGCTCGGGCCCCGGCGGCATGATGCAAGCCGGTTCCGGCGCGCTGTAGGGCGTGGCGACAATTTGATACGCGCAATCGAGGCGCTCCGGAAAGGGCGCCTCGATTTGTAGAGCTGCGGAAGCTGTGACCGTTACGCTATACGGTCCACCGTTAGCCGATGATGCGAGGGCGCTCGGCGTTTTCGACTGGTTTATGCACGCAAAGTCTGGGAATATACAAGTCGCATATCTTACTGTCTAACCAGTTGCGCCAAGGAGGCACCATGGACTACAAGATCACCGGCTATGAGCCCGCCCAGCTGTTCCATTTCTTTGAGGAGGTCAGCGCGATCCCCCGTGGGTCTGGCAACGAGAAGGGCATCAGCGATTTCCTGGTCGCGTTTGCCAAGGAGCGCGGTCTCGATGTGTACCAGGACGAGGTCTACAACGTCATCATTCGCAAGCCCGCATCTGCCGGCGCCGAGAATGCCCCGACCGTGATGCTGCAGGGCCACATCGACATGGTGTGCGACAAGCTGGGCTCCGTCGAGCACGACTTTACGACTGATGGTATCGACCTGGTCGTCAAGGACGGCGTCCTCACCGCTAACGGCACCACTCTGGGCGCCGACAACGGTATTGCCGTCGCGCTTATGCTTACCGTGCTCAACGACGATTCGATTGCCCATCCGGCCCTCGAGTGCGTGTTCACCACCGACGAGGAGACTGGCCTGGTCGGCGCCGAGACGCTCGACAAGTCCCAGATTAGCGCCCGCACCATGATCAACCTTGACTCCGAGGAAGAGGGCGTTGCCACCGTCAGCTGTGCCGGCGGCGTCGTCGTTACCTACACCTGCCCGATCGCGCGCGAGCACAAGACCGGTAGCACCCTCACGCTCGACATCTCCGGCCTGCTGGGCGGCCACTCCGGCAGCGATATCAACCTGGAGCGCGGCAACGGCAACCTCATCATGGCCCGCATCATCGACCGCCTGATGGTTGCCGGCGAGCCCGCCATCGTTAGCTTTAACGGCGGCACCAAGGACAACGCCATCAACCGTGAGTGCAAGGCCGAGCTGGTCTACGCCGACCACGCTGCAGCCGAGGCCGCGGCCCAGATCGCAAAGGGCATCATCGCCGACGTTACTGCCGAGCTCGAGGTCTTCGACCCCGGCTTTACCTGCACGGTTGAGATTGCCGACAACACTGAGGTCGAGGCCATGGACGAAAAGTCCGCACTTGCCCTTATTCGCGCTCTGCGTCTTGCCCCCAACGGTGTGATCCGCCGCAATGTCGCCACCGACGGCTCCGTCGAGGTTTCCTCCAACATCGGCGTGGTTGCCACCTCTGACGACCAAGTCAAGATCATGCTGTCCCCGCGCTCCTCGATCACCTCGCTGCAGAACGAGTTCAAGGACCGCCTGCAGACGCTGGCCGATGTCCTGGGATTCGACGCCAAGTTTGAGTTCGAGTATCCCGGCTGGAGCTATGCCGAGCATTCGCCGGTCCGCGACATCTTTGTCGAGAGCTATCGCGAGCTCTTTGGCTCCGAGCTACGAATCGAGTCCATTCACGCCGGCCTTGAGTGCGGCCTGTTTGCCGAGGCCCTGCACGGCCTGGACGCCATCGCCGTGGGCCCGACGCTCTCCGATGTCCACACCCCGGACGAGAGCATGGAGCTCGCTTCTGCCGAGCGCTTCTACGAGCTGCTCATCGACGTCCTCAAGCGCCTCGCTGCGTAAAGGTTGCGCTAGCAGCAGTCCGAGCCACGTGCTGGTGGATTGCAAATGACATTATGAGAGGGGGCACCCGAGCTTTTGCGACGGGTGCCTCCTCTCTTCTTTTGGGAAATGGGAGATTACGGACACCTAGCCCATATCCGCCTTGATGAGGTCGAGGGTGCGCTGGCAGTTTTCGCAGACGGGGCCGAGCATATGCTCGCGCAGGTCCGCCATGCCGGGCAGGTCGGCGTATTCGTCCATGACCTCTTCCATGCAAATGGGTACCTCGTAGGCGAGGTCCATCATGGTCGCAAAGCAAAACTTCTCGGATAGCCCGGCATCGGTGAGCGCCGCCTCCAGCGCGGGGTCGCCCATACCGTGGTATCGGCGGATAGCGCCTGGACCGATGCGCCCCACACGATTTTCGCCGCCAACGCTCATGGCAAGGCGCGCTTTTCGCCGCATGCGTTCGTATGCCAGCCCCGATGCAACGTCATACATACGGGCCATCATAGCTGTGCTGCCGTTTCCAAGAAGCAGGGAATAGTTCTTCGCATGCGCGTCCGGTGCGCCGATGATGGCGTTAAAGAAAAGTATCTGCGTAAACAGATACAGGTTAAGTTGATGATGGCTCGTGTTGACGAGGAGTTCCTGAATGTCGCGTGCGGTCGGGCCACCGTCTGCCGTGTACTTTTGAGCGGGCATCACTCCAAGGGCCTGACAGAGGTCTTCTTGGTGTAGACGCATGATTGTTCCGTCTTTGGCTTTCACACGGTCATAGCGTTCAACAATGAGGGCGGGTTCGTCCTCAAATAAGCGATACTCAACGTTCGCCGTTGCGATACCCGCGCGCTGGGCGCTTTTCATGCAGACAAACTCATTAAGAGCTTCAAGTTTAAATCCGATAACGCCATTTTTGAAAATATGCGTCGTGGGCGAGGAAGCTACGCATTCGCACCAGCGACCGTCTATGAGCGCGAGTGCGAACTTGCCCTGGTTGCCTCCAAGTGACCAACTTTCATCTAGGCCCATCCACGATGCCTCGCGGTCATCCCTGATCGACTTGAGGCGCAAGGCAATCTCGTGGTCGTCTATAGGGCGGTATTCGCCAGTGCGATGCAAGGCGGCGTCGATATCTTCTTCGGCGCAAAACTGCACTCCGCCCGGACAGTCGAGTCCGATATGGCTGAGCAGCGCAACGGGATTATTGGGCCTGGCGTCGAATTCGGCGGCAATCGCTTTTCGTTGGTCCTCGCTGTCGGGCAGAAGGCCAAACAAGTACGGATTCATGACCTGTTGGCCGTATGTGCGATTTGATACGGGAATGTTGGTCGATAGGGCTGGCCCGTCATAATCTTGATCGTAGGCAAAACTGACTAGACCGCT
Organism: uncultured Collinsella sp.; assembly: GCA_900542895.1. Taxonomy (GTDB): domain Bacteria; phylum Actinomycetota; class Coriobacteriia; order Coriobacteriales; family Coriobacteriaceae; genus Collinsella. The sequence continues at coordinate 6,901 of UQPL01000078.1, forward strand.
CTCATCTTGCATGAGCGTTCCTGCGGGTACGCCGCAAATAATAGTCCGAAGCGTTTTTCTGGCCATTGGCTATCTCCCTTCGGGCTTGGTTTGGGCAGATGCGCTTGCGGCAATCGAGACTCCGAGATTGGACATGGCGAAATCGGCGAAGGCCTTGTCGTAGAGCTCGGCCGTAAAGGGGGTATCTGGAAGAGCTGGAATGGCTGCGCCGCGTCGGTTGCGATGGTGAAGACGTTGAGTGTGATGGCACCTGGGGGTGCTACAAGGTTGCAAATCGGCATGCGGGGCGTCGGTTGGCTGCTCATGTTTCGTGTCGTCGATATTCCCTTGAGCAACTAGTGCCAGTCCGAGAGCACCGAAAACCGCCAGCAGCTTGTCGAGCCGAATACCCGTGGCATCTCCCAGCTCGAGCGATGCGAGCAGGCGCTCCGAAACACCGGCTTTTTTAGCGAGGGTTGCACGGGTGAGACCCTGAGCATCGCGTGCCTGGCGCACGTAGATGCCAGCTTGGCGCGGTGTGGTGATGGGAAGGGTATCCACGGCGATCTCCTAACGTGCAGACTTTTGCATATCAGTATGACATGCAAAAGTCTGCATGAAAAGGCCTCATGCAAAACTCTGCATGAGGCCTTGCCCGGACGTTTAGTTTTGAAGGGTGTTTTACAGCGCCAAAAACCCCAAGTGTTCCAGCAGAATCTTGAGGCCGATAAGGATAAGCACGACGCCACCCACGATGGTGGCGGGTTTTTCGTAGCGCGCGCCAAAGGTGTGGCCGATCGCCACGCCGGCGACGGAGAAGATAAACGTTGTGATGCCTATAAGCGATACAGCGGGCACGATGTCGACCGAGAGTGCCGCAAACGAGATGCCCACGGCTAGGGCGTCGATTGAGGTGGCAATGGCGAGGAGCAGGTACTCGACCAGGTCAATCTTTTCGGCATCCTTGCCGTCGCCTTCATCCTCGTCCTCGGTAAAGGCTTCCCACAGCATTTTGCCGCCGATGAAGGCGAGCAGGATAAAGGCGATCCAGTGGTCGATGGGGCCGATGATGCCCATAAACTGACTGCCAAGCGCCCATCCGATTACGGGCATGCCGGCCTGGAAGCCGCCAAAGAACAGGCCGAGCACCACGGCGACCTTAAGGTTGATCTTTTTCATGCCGAGACCCTTGCAGATGGAAACGGCAAAGGCGTCCATCGAAAGGCCAACGGCGAGCAACACGAGCTCTGCGAGTCCCATAGCCTGGCTCCCTCTCTGCGGGCGAGCCCGCGTGTACCTCTTGGGGGAATAACAAAAAAGACCCGTGGCGTACGCGCTGCGCGCACAACCACGAGTCTCGTTCATTAAGGCAAGCCAGACCGTTTCGGCCAGTATGTTGACTTGCCGCGCCACCGGAGGCGAACCCGGCCACGCGACTACTCCCTCATTCATGTGAACCCCGATGCTACCACATAAGCAGCCCATTTGGGTTGGGCTCTCAGCTGTGTTCGCTCATTCTGTAAGCATCCTTGATTATCGACTTCATCCGAACACCTCCCACATTCATCCGCACATGTGCGGA
>UQPL01000079.1:0-8263 GCA_900542895.1 uncultured Collinsella sp.
AGCCCGCGCTCGGCGGCCGCCATGAGTCCCGCCGTTCCCGCTTGGTAGCGCTCTCCAGCGTAGTTGTACTGGATCTGGCAAAAGTCCCAGTCATACGCGTCAAGCATCGTGAGAAAGTCCGCCGCACTGCCGTGGTACGAAAAGCCAATCTGGCGAATGCGCCCCGCCGCCTTTTGACGCGCGATCCAGTCCTCGATGCCCAGCGCCACCATGCGCTCCCACTGGGCGGGCGAGGTGATGTTGTGCATAAGGTAATAGTCGATATAGTCGGTTCGCAGGCGGCGCAGTTGCTCGTCAAAAAAGCGGTCGAAATCCTCCGCACATTTGCACGAAGCGTGCGGCAACTTGGTCGCGAGCAAAATCTGGTCGCGCAGACCCAGGCGCTCAAGCGAAGCTCCCACACAATCTTCGTTACCGGGGTAGAGATAGGCCGTGTCCAGGTAGTTAATCCCCTGCTCCACCGCACGGGAAATGATGGCATCGGCCGCCTTCGCATCGGGGTGTCCCGGCGCACCGGGAAACCTCATGCAGCCCAGCCCCAGCGCCGAGATACGGTTGCCGCTTTTAGGGTCAACGCGATATTGCACTGCCCCTCCCTTCGCCATCAGCGCCCCGGCAAGGCGAAACACAATGGTCACGCGGCCGAAACATCGTGGAATCGCAATCGAGAACGTATCGTAACGCAGCAGAAATCGAGCCGTCACGACACCGCTTTAACACCAGCAAAAAGCCCGATGAAAGGAAGCGACCGTGACCACACGTGAGGACGCCTACCCCTACCCCGGCGAGCAGTACATCCTCTCGGTCGACCGCTATCAGATCGAGGTCATGGACCATCTAGACGAACTTCCCGCCACAGGCGCTGTCATCTTCTGCACCTTCCCCAAGGTGCGCGATGGCGTCGGATACCCTGCGCGCGTTTTTGCGATCTGTCCCGCGGCATAAGCGCACAGTGCAATAGTTTCTTTTTCATAACAGCAGCCCCACGCGCTTACCAAACGCCCCGGCGACATACAATCCATCAGGCGCCCCTTACGCGGGCGCCTTTTATATGGGGAGATGATTCGCATGCAGATCAACAAGGTCGCCTTTATCGGCAAGGGCGGCGTCGGCCTGCTCTACGGCAGCATGATCGCCAGGGCACTCGGCAGCGACGCCGTCGAATACGTTATGGATGACGCACGTTTTGAGCGTCACGCGGGCGATGCGCTCACCGTCAACGGCGAGCCCTGTGTGCTCAAGTCCGTCCGCGCCAGCGAGGTAACGCCCGCCGATCTGGCCATCCTTACAGTCAAGACGACTGGACTCGATGTGGCACTCAAGACTATGGAGCGCGTCGTGGGACCCAACACGCTCATCGCCTCGCTGTGTAACGGCATTACAAGCGAACAAAAGATTGCCGAGCGCTTTGGCTGGAAGCACACCGTCCTGGGTATCTGCCAGGGCATGGACGCCGTATTCCTCGACGGCGCGCTCACCTTTACCAACACTGGCGAAATCCGCTTTGGTGCGGCAGCCGGCACCAACCCCGCGACCGTCGCCGCCATCGACGAGCTCTACACACGCTGCGGCATCGCCCATACCGTCGAGAGCGACATTGCGCACCGCATGTGGGCCAAACTCATGCTCAACGACGGCATCAACCAGACCTGTATGGCCTACGGCGGGACCTACGGAAGCGCCACGGAGCCGGGCTCCGAGCAGCGTCGCTGCTTTGTTTCCGCCATGCGCGAGACGCTTGCGGTCGCCAACGCCGAGGGCGTTGAGCTGACCGAGGCAGACCTGACGCAGATGGTGCACCTCATCGAGGGAATCGACCCCGCCGGTATGCCCTCGATGGCGCAGGACCGCATCGCACAACGAAAAACCGAAGTTGAGGAGTTCGCGGGCACCATCTGCCGTCTGGCGGCCAAGCACGATATCCAGGCACCGCAAAACGAGTGGCTCTATCGGCGCATCCGCGATATCGAGGCAAGCTGGTAGCGCCCGGCTCACCACGTCAACAGACTCAACAGCAAAGCCGCCGCAAGGGAACCTTTCCCCTGCGGCGGCTTTCATCTTCGTCTATGACCGGCGGCAACCTCACAACAGTTAGCGTTGCGACTCAGGCACCTCGTCCTCGCCATCGCGGCAAAGAACTACACCCGCACTTCCCAGCAGCGCAGCCGCAATCAACGCACCGACCACGATAGAGGCAGCCCCACAAGACCCCTGCATACCCACGACGAGCGCGGCCGTAGGACCAAGGCAACCAAGCGTCAATGCAACGGCGGCAACGGCGATATCTCGAGCGTTCACAAGACCACTTCCTCCAAGAGAAAGACCTTATTTCTCAAGAACCAGTGTGCCCCGCATCCATACGCCCAGCGTACCGCCACGGTAAGGGCTCTGTTAACTCAAACGCATACATAGAACGGACGTCCTTACGTTGCCCTAAAGCTCGGTAAAGACGCCCGTCCGCCAAATATCCGTGATGCGGAAAAATTACCAACCGGTGTAGTAGTCGGTGGTTCCGGCAGCGCAACCGGAGTCATAGACCTTGCAATCACCCTTGGAGCCCGTAAAGGTCGAGCCCTGGGCCATATCGCCCGCGGCAACAACGTAATAGCCGTCGGAATCGCGCCAGAAGCCCTCAGAATCCTGAGTCCATTCGCCCGTGCGATAGTGATAAAGCACATTGCTGCTGTAATAGGTCTCGCGGCGCCCGTTGTAGTTATTGACACCCGCAGAGCGCGTCAGGCCCGATCCGTTCGCGTAGGACGCGGCAGACGCGTAGGACGGAGTGTAACCGGCGTTGTAGTACGAAGCTTGGGCGACCTCGGCAGCCTCCGCCTCGGCGGCAGCCTCGAGCGCATTGCGCTTGGCATCCTCAAGCGCAATGCGCAGCTCATCGAGCTCGGTCGACTTGGCGTCGACCTCCCCCATCGTCAACAGGCTGCCCGCACCGTCGATGCAACGCTGCAACACAGCGCGCTCGTCATCGGTGGCATAGTCGCCATACATATTCATAATGATCTGAGCGCGCATCTCCAGGGAATCGCGCTTTGCCCCCATCGAGGCGTTCCACTCCTGCATAGAGCCATAACCGTCACCGCGGTAGTCGACGGGCTGCACCAGCGTCGCCTCGGACGGCGTAGATCCGACCGTATCGGATAGTGTTGCCGCGTGGGCATCAGTTGCGCCGACGCCCGCCAAAAGTGCCACGGTCAGAGCGGCGGAAAGGGCGGCGGCTTTCGGTTTTCGTGAATCGATCCTCATGTAGCTGGAAACCTCCGTAGTGCGTTTTTGCTGCGTTTGGGCTGCGTGTGATTCGATCGCGCTGCATAGTACCCCGAGCAAATCGCGACCTGCGGTTTTACTCAAAAGGCGCACGTCAATTGCGTAAAACTCACATCCACTCAACAGGAGTTTTCCACATCTCGATTGCATAAAGCATGCCAAAAACCCTGTAACAGCGCCCTTCCTATGCAAAAAAGGCGCCTGTGCAACCATCGTTCGCACAGGCGCCTTGAGCAGGCATTTTATGCAGTTATACCTATCGAGTCGCAAGGGGTCCTTGCACAAGTCGCCTTACTCGTCCAGCGCGGCGAAGGCCTGCTTCAGATCCCAAATGATATCCTCGGCGTTCTCGGTACCGATGGAAAGACGGATCGTGGAGGGCGTGATGTTCTGCTCGGCGAGCTCCTCGGCAGAGAGCTGGGAGTGCGTGGTGGTAGCCGGGTGCACGACGAGCGACTTGACGTCGGCCACGTTGGCGAGCAGCGAGAACACCTGCAGATGATCGATGAACTTCCAAGCTGCCTCCTGGCCACCCTTAATCTCAAAGGTAAAGATCGAAGCACCGCCGTTGGGGAAGTACTTCTGATAGAGCTCGTGATCGGGGTGCTCAGGCAGGCTCGGGTGGTTCACCTTGGCGACGTGGCTGTCACCAGCCAGGAACTCAACGACCTTCTTGGTGTTCTCGACATGACGGTCAACGCGCAGCGACAGGGTCTCGGTGCCCTGGAGCAGGACCCAGGCGTTGAACGGGCTGATGCAGGCGCCCTCGTCACGCAGCAGGATAGCGCGGACATAGGTTGCGAAGGCGGCGGGACCGGCAGCCTCGGCAAACGAAACACCGTGGTAGGAGGGGTTGGGCTCAGCGATCTGGGCGTACTTTCCGCTCGCCTTCCAATCGAAGTTACCGCCGTCGACGATCACACCGCCCAGCGAGGTGCCGTGGCCGCCGATGAACTTGGTTGCGGAGTGGACGACGATGTTGGCACCATGCTCCAGCGGACGGAACAGATACGGGGTGCCGAAGGTGTTATCGACGACAACCGGCAGACCGTGCTTCTTGGCGATCTCGGAGATGGCGTCGATGTTGGGGATGTCGGAGTTGGGGTTGCCGAGTGTCTCGAGATAGATGACCGTGGTGTTGTCCCTGATGGCACCCTCAACCTCTTCAAGGTTATGGGCATCGACAAACGTGGTCTCGACGCCAAACTGGGAGAGCGTATGCTCCAGCAGGTTGTAGGAGCCACCGTAGATGGTCTTCTGAGCCACCACATGGTCGCCGGCCTGAGCGAGCGCCTGCAGGGTATAGGTGATGGCGGCGGCACCAGAGGCGACGGCAAGACCTGCCACGCCACCCTCAAGCGCGGCGATGCGGTCCTCGAAGACGCCCTGGGTGGAGTTGGTCAGACGGCCGTAGATGTTACCGGCGTCGGCAAGACCAAAGCGGTCGGCGGCGTGCTGGGAGTTGCGGAACACATAGCTCGTGGTCTGGTAGATAGGCACAGCACGGGAGTCGGATGCAGGATCGGCGCTCTCCTGGCCAACGTGCAGCTGCAGGGTATCGAAACCAAAGGTGTGCTCGGGGTTGTTGATGAACTGGCTCATGATGATCTCCTTGATCGAACAAAAGTTAATAAATTAGAGAGAAGTAAGTCGCTGTCTCCTGATCACGCCGACGGGCGCAAACAGGAGCCCGGCATTCGTCTTGGTAAGCAATTCATATGCGGGCCTCCTTTCGCATCCCGGTTCCGTGGTTGGCTTAATTACCTACCGCCTTTGTGTGTTTTGAATAGTACGAGCATTGTTTCCCTCGGTCAATCACTTAAAAGCGCTAACCTGTTATCGGTTTTATAGATAACACTCGAAAGGATGGCGCCGATGACCCTCCAGCAGCTTCGTTTCCTGATCGCCGTAGCAGAGTCCGGCTCAATCAATGCCGCAGCCCAGCGCCTCTATACCGCTCAGTCCAATATCTCCAACGCCGTCAAAAGCCTGGAACAGGAGCTCCACCTGGAGATCTTTACGCGCTCCAGCCGCGGCGTCACGCTCACCAACGACGGCACCGAGCTTTTGGGCTATGCGCGCCAGGTCGTAGAGCAGGCCGACATGCTCGAGGCGCGCTACGAGGACGGCGGCACCCCGCAAGCCCGCCTCGCCATCTCCGCCCAGCACTACGCCTTTTCGGTCGAGGCCTTTGTCAACGTGGTCGAGCGCTGCCGCGACAGCAAGTTCGAGTTCATCATGCGCGAGACCACCACATCGCAGATCATCGATGACGTCCGTGCATTTCGCAGCGATATCGGCATTCTGTATCTGGATGACTTTAACGCCCGCGTTCTGCAGAAGGCCTTCGCCGATGCCCGCGCAAGCTTCCATCCCCTCTTCGACGCGACGGTCCACGTCTTCGTTAGCGAGCGCCACCCGCTTGCCCGCCGCCCGCAGCTGTCCCTTGCCGACCTCACGCCCTATACGCGCTACAGCTTTGAGCAGGGAACCTCGAACTCCTTCCATTACGCCGAGGAACCTTTTAGCTATATCCCTTGCGATCGCAACATACGAATCTCGGACCGCGGAACACTTACTAACTTACTTATCACGTCGAACGGCTACACCCTGTCGACCGGTGTCCTCTCCAATGAAATGCAATGGGGTATGGCATCGATCCCGTTAGCAGACGCCCCAACGATGCACGTAGGCTATATCATGCACAACGAGCGCAAGCCCTCTTCCCTCTTGCAGCAATACCTCGACGAGCTCAACCGCATCATCCATGCCAACTAACCGTCGGAAGACGGGGTAGAAATCGTAGATTGCTAGCCCCCGGCGGGCATGGCGCTACAATGGTCACTCACACGAAATGTACCCAACGAAAGGAAGCCCGTGAAGGTCATCATCTATACCGACGGCTCGGCCCGATCAAATCCGGGACGCGGCGGCTACGGCGCCGTACTCAAATACACCAACCCCGCCGGCAAGACCTTCACCTCCGAGCTTTCACGCGGCTACGCCAAGACCACCAACAACCGCATGGAACTCATGGCGGTCATCGTGGCGCTCGAGGCGCTCAACCGCCCCTGCGAGGTCGAGGTCCATTCCGATTCACAGTACGTCGTCAACGCTTTCAATAAACACTGGATCGACGGCTGGAAAAAGCGCGGGTGGAAAACTGCCAACAAGCAGCCCGTTAAGAACCGTGACCTGTGGGAGCGCCTGCTTGCCGCAAAGAGCAAGCATAAGGTGGAGTTCATCTGGGTTAAGGGCCACGCCGGCCACGAGCTCAACGAGCGCTGCGATGAGCTCGCCACCACGGCGGCCGACGGATCCAACCTCGATATCGACACCGGCTTTAACGAGAGCGACCTGTAATAGCGTTTTCGCGCAGCTTTATATCCCCACGCGCTACACTCATCCTGTAGACCAAACAACGCAAGGGGGACGTATGCTGCGCATCGCGACCATCGGCACATCCATGATCACCGACGACTTTATCCAAGTCGTCAACGCCAACGACCAAGCCGCGTTTGTGGGCACGCTCTCGCGCGATGCCGAGCGCGGCGCCGCCTTTACCGCCGAACACGGCGGCGAGCGTAACTTCACCGCACTTGACGAGCTTGCGTCCGCCGTCGACGTCGACGCCGTCTATATCGGCAGCCCTAACGCACTTCACTACGAGCAGGCCCTTGCCTGCATCGCCGGTGGCAAGCATGTCATCGTCGAGAAACCCTTCTGCGCCACCGAAGCGCAGGCGCTGGAAGTCTTCCGCGCTGCCGAGGCAGCAGGTGTCGTGGCCCTCGAGGCCATGCGCCCGCTCCATGACCCCGCTTTCCACGCCGTCGAGGACGCCCTGGGCGAGATTGCGCCCATTCGTCGCGCCTCACTGCGCTTTGGCAAGTATTCTTCGCGCTACAACGAGGTTCTCGCGGGGCGCGCCACCAATATCTTCGACTGCCACATGGCCTCGGGCTCCCTCATGGACATTGGCGTCTACACCGTCGAGCCCATGGTCGAAATCTTCGGCATGCCCTCCGGTCTTACGAGCATGACTACCCTGCTCGATCCCACCACGCGACAGCTCACGCACGGCCCCATCGACGGCTGCGGTTCCATCCTCGCCAGCTATGGCGGAGGCCGCATCTCCGTCGAGCTCGCGCACTCCAAAATTACGAATGACCTGCTGCCCTCGCAGATCGAAGGCGAGCGTGGCACTATCCAGATCGACCATCTGTCCACGCCCCGCAACGTCCGCATCGACTATCGCGGCGATGTCGTACGCAGCTCAGCGACCGAGGCACCGCGCGAACAGGACGAGAACGGCCGCGTGCTCGACCTGCCCAAATCGAGCAACACTATGGAATACGAACTCACAGACTTTATCACCGCCATCGATGGCATCGATAACGTTAAGGAAGAGATTTGGGAGACCCCGGCGGGACGCCACGAGCTTGGCCACTACCGCGATGTCACGCTCGTCTCGCTGCGCATCATGGATGCCGTGCGCCAGCAGGCCGGCATTATCTTCCCGGCCGACGCAGGCAAGCAGGCATAGCGATGGGTCTCTTCGATACGTTCTTCTCCAGCGTCACCGGCGGCAGTCGAGAACCCCAAAAACCATCAAACGTCGAGCTCGAGCTGCGCCGCAGACTTACTGTGCTCGCAAGCGACAAGGCCACTCTAGACACTCCCCTGCGCTATTTCCTGCGCTGGGCGGGGCAAGTCCAAGGCGTTGGCTTTCGCTTTACCAACGCCAACCTCGCGCAGGCACGCTCCCTCACCGGCTGGGTGCGTAATATGGAAGACGGCTCAGTCGAGATGGAGATACAGGGAGCTCCGGCAAACGTCCTATCTCATCTCGAGGCGCTTCATGCCTCCTACGAGCGCATGGGAACACGTTTTCGCCTCGTAGATGCCCAGGCCCGAGCCCCACTTGCCAATGGTTGATTTCCGATCTCAGCCGAACACATTGAGCAAATAGGCCATTCCCGCAGTT
>UQPL01000080.1:0-8062 GCA_900542895.1 uncultured Collinsella sp.
GAACAACCGTTCGGAGTTCGATGGAGATTCGTTTACTCGGACAAAACCGAGTCGGCTCTGTCCGAGTAAGTTTGAATAGCGAATCGAATGCGTCCTGCTGCGTTTGCGGTTGGATACGCTGTCGAAGACGTGTCGTGCGGATTGTTGGCGAAAAGACGGTGTGCCAAGCTCGAGGCAGAACTCGACTCCTCTGACGATATCTAATGCGTAATGGGCTGGCTCTGGGTATCCAGAACCAGCCCATTTTGATGTTCGATGAGCCGAGTTGGCGTCTCTCACAAAGGTAACTAGGAGCTAGCGAGGCCTATCCGAATTGCCCTCATTGGCGGTATCTTTTTCGAGCGCCGTGCGGCGGGCGCTGTAGGCGACGAGGCCGGCGCCTGCCGCGGCGAGTGCTGCAGCGGCTGCCGTAAGGGGAGCGTTGACATCGCCCGTGCCCGCAAGCGCGCCCGCTTTTCCGGAGCGCTTGTTATTGCCGTGGTCCTTGCCACTGCCGGAGCTGCTTCCGCCCGCGCCGCCGCCCTCGTCAGTACCGCCGCCACTCGAGCCACCATCGCCGTCTGCTGTCATCGGGGCGTCGTGAAGTCCTGTCGTATCCGCGCTGTCGCATACGCCGATCTGAACTTCCGAGCGCTCGCATGCCGCGTCGGGCACATGAAGCTCGTGCAGTACGGCACCCAGCGCCGAGTTTGCGCCTGGTCGAATTTCCTCGAGCGTTACGGGATCGAGCGCCACCAGATTACGCGCCTTCGCATACAGCGTTACGCGTTTGCCCACATCGTCGCTCCAACTCTCGGGGATGGCAAAGCTCATGCGGAACTGTGCCGTGCAACCCGGTGCCAGCACGGCGTTGCCGTTGTCGGCTACCAGCGGGTGCGTTGCAAAACGCGCGCCCAGCGTCTCGAGCGCGTATTTCACGCGTGCCATATCGTTGTCCGAAGCGTCCTCGGCAAGCTCTGGATCAAAGATCGAAGCCATGCGTGCGTTCGCGCCGAACCCGATGGATGCGCTGGAGAACGGCTGGCTGGAGCCCTCTCGGTACAGATCGATCGTGCCGGCGGTCGTCAAGGTGTTGCCGTCGTTTCGCACCGTGACCATGAAGGATTCGCCTGCTGCTCCGGGCACCACCGCGCCCGAGGTAGCGACCGCGCCCGTCGGAGTGGCACACGCCACCAAGGGCACTTCGATGCCGTGCAGCTCTGCCTCGCTCTTCTCCGCGCTCACAATGTGCGTGGCGAGCGCGGAGAGCATGCCTCCCGACGTCAAAAATGTCGTTATCTGATCGACGGGATGGTCCAGCTCGCACATCACGAACGGCTCCGTGAACAGATCGCCTGCCAAGGTGCTGGCGAAGATGCGGAAGTGCTTGCCCATCACTGCTACCGGGTTGCCTTCTTCGTCGTAGGTTTGCCCCACCTTGCCATCGGTGTTCTCTACATAGAGCACGCACCTGCCGTTGTTGCTTACGCTAAACGATGCCGGGCCACAGCCTGCGGCACCCACAGGCTGCGTTGCAAATGCCGATGCTCCTCGCGTCCAAGTAATATGCTGCAGTTGCTCGTTGACGGTTGCCAAAAAGCCCGAATGTTGTGGCCACGGCACCGCGTGGGGTACTGTGGCATCTGGTGGCATAACGCCCCAGCCCGCGATGGACTGGCCGATCACGGCATACGATGCGCAGCCACAACCGTTTGCAGTTTCGTATGCAACGGGCACCACCATTTTGCCGTTGATATTCTCGGGTATGCCCAGCTCGATGCTCGATGGCGCTTGCGGAAAGCGGAGGACCTGACGGAACGTGAGGCTGTCGCCCAAATCATCCGACCACAGGGTGAAGCACTCCAGCGCAACCTCTGCCTCATTGCCCAGCGCTTTTTCTGCGGTGGTTCCGCGGCGGTGGAGGTAAGCGCCCGACAGGCGCCCGTCGACCAGCGTCTTGCCCACCGTGATGCGTGGGCACTGCAGGCAATGGTAGCCATCCTCCTGAAGGCGGCCGCGCGAGATGCTGCGCCACGACGTGTGCGACATCACGCGAACTCCGTCGTTGCTTATGCGCAGGCGCACAACGGACAGTATGCCGGATGTGCTCGCCGTATCGAAATGGGTGTTGTCGCCGGCGGGGCGCTCGCCCGAGACCAGCAGCACGTAGGCGTCCTGGTTTCCTCTTCCGTCCGTATATTCCACCACGTCGAAGTCGTAATCGTATATGCCGTCGCGCTCCACGTCGCCCTCGCCAAACCCAAGGGGAAAGTCCACAGGCATGGGGGCAGACCACGTGCCGTTTGCCTTTGTGTGTACCACCAGGCGCGAGCGGCCATTGTCGCCGTAGCGCACCGAGGCGATACGGAACAGGCATTCTACGTCGGCAATCATCGTTAGCTTCATGTGGGCTTCGCTGAGCACGCCGGAAAACAGCACGTTGTCGCTCGAGGGTTTGATGCCGCCACGCTCGTCCTCCGACACGCCGGCAGAATTGGCGTTCGGGTCCGCAACGGCGTTCGTTGTCTGACCGATGTAGGTGTACTCATACATCGGCGCGGCGTTTTCGCCGTTCTCTATCAGTGTATGGACGAAATGCTCGATCTGCCCCGTGTCGTCGCTTTCTGCATCTGCCTCGAGCTCAATGCGCGTGACCGCTTGATCCCAATCGCGCACGACGGGCGCGACGTTTACGACGGCGGCCTTAACCTCGGCGCGTGCGAGCAGCTCGGCGTTGGTGACGATGGTGGCCGATGCGATAAATTGCGGCACGCCGCCCGCCTCGATGTTGCTGGGCGTGCCGAAGCGGGCATCCAACGTGTAAGGCGTATCTCCACCCAATGCGAGCTCAGAGCGCTGGAGCACATACTGGTTGCCATTGTTCACCGACATATTCCACGAATCGAGGAGTGTGGGCCACGACCCCGACCAAGCCTTGGTGGTCCACTTGAACATTACGAACTGGAGTATCACATCGACATCGACGTCTGCACCAACGCGCAGTCGCGGAAGCTGGTGTCCATCTGCCTTCTCGTACCCAATGAACAGCGTGAGGGATGCGGCGCCGCGCACGGCAGACGAAGCGACGCCTGCAACGCCGGCGCCAAAGGTGACGGCAAGCCCGATCTGGATGGTGAATGAGCCCGAGGTGTTTGAATAGTCGAGCGAAATGTTTTTAAAAAACGCCGCGCCGCTGCCGTGCGTGTGGGCACCCACGGCGAGCGCCAGCTTCGCCAGCACCCAGGGGTTGACGTTTAGGAAAAACGGCACCGGTCCTAGGGTAAACTGCTCGGTCCAATTGAGGTCGGTTCTTACCTGGAAGAGGGCTTTAATATTGCCGTATGCGGGGTCGTTGTTGCTACTCCAGGTTTTGCCCACCCAATCGTAGGCGAGCGAGCCGTACAGCTGTGTGGCGATATCCATCGTGAACAGCGGCGTGCAATGGTGACGAAGGAGCTTGGTGTTTCTTGGATCGGTGCCCGAACCGGCACTCATACTTTTGTACTGATTCCACTTCCCCTCCATCTCGTCGAGGTAGCGGTTTGCTTGCTTGGCGCCCGACTCGCGCGGTGACTTCTTCCAGTATTCCGGATCAGGGTTGCCCGAATCGTTCATGTAGCTGGCTGGTTTGTATCCTCCGCCAAACAGCACGTACCCGGCAAACGAGAAATCGAACAAAATGGGGAACGAGGGCATCCAGCAGGTGAACTTATTGCCGCCGATGCCGGGAAACGCCGCTGGGAAATCAAACGGAGTGATCTCTTGGTCCATGGTAGTGGGGACGATAGTGGTCGATCCGGATTCCGCCTTTGCCGCCGGCGCGGTAACAACGGCCATAGGGGATGAGAGCGTGTAGGTTTTGCCCTGGTAGTCGAGGACAAAGCGCAACTTGCATCCTTCCTCCAGAAGGCCCGAAGCTGCATCGAGGAACGTGTCTTCAAGCGTGAACGTTGCCAGATTATCCGCGCCCGATGCGCTGGCCTTGACTTGGCCAATCTGCGTGAAGGTTTCGGGTGAGCTGCCCGCGGCAGGCGTCACTTTGTTGATGCGCAGCGTTGCCTGTCCATCCTGTGGCAGATGTGCCTGCACGGTAAAGGCGTGCGTATCGGGCTGCTCGTTTGCCGTGTCGTCCTTCGGCAATGTCATGAACGTGGCTTCAGCGTACTGGATGTCCCATTCGTCGAACGTGAGCTGTCGAAAGTACGGCTCGCCATCGGAGAGCGGACGTGTGGGTGCGGTAATAGCGGTGCCGCCCTGGATACGCGCAAGGGGAATCTCGACATCGCGGTAGCCCGCCATGCTAATGGAGATGCCGCCGTTAAAGTCGTACGCGTCGAGAAGCGTTGCCTCGTCCACGTAGCCTTCCGAAAGCGGCGCGACCTCAAAGATGGCCGTGCCTTCGTCATCGGTCGTGGCGGAGAGCTGCTTGCCTACGGCATAGCGCGATGTGAGCGTGACCTTGGCACCTGCGATGGGCGTATTCTTGTTGGCGACATCGACCACGACCACACCGAACATGGTGCGCGAGAGCACCAGGACCTTGAAGGGGTCTTCTTCGTCGGCATAGGCCGCGGTGGGCGCGAACGGCAGCAGGAAGGCATTTTCGCTTCCCGGCACGCGAGGCAACATAATGCTCGCTAGCGAGGATGTTCCGGCGATAAGTAGCGAACGGCGATCAAGCATTTTGGGCTCCCATCCCGCAAATTTCGGTGGAAATAATCCAATTTTGCGAGAAGGTGCCCCGTGGCGGTAGTGCCGTTCGAGGGTCAAAATGTCCAACTTGAGCGCGCGAAAGCGCTAGGCCCCCGGAGTGCTTTCGATATGCCGGGCAGTCTGGCCGCTAGCGCAACATGTGGGCAACCAGCTCGGCGCGAGTTCCGATACCAAGCTTGGCATACACTCCTGATAGGCGGTTTTTGACGGTGCCCGGCGATACTCCCATATGGCGTGCGATTTCGGCGTTGGTCCATCCACGACAGGCGAGCATGGCCATGGTGAACTCTGTGGTCGTTAAATCGTCGGCCACGTCTTCGCCCGAATCGGGGTTGTGGATGCGCCGCCAGCCGTAGCTGAATCGATACGTAATCTCGATGATGCGAGCGAAATCGTCGGGGTATTGCGATTTTAGGCATGCCTCAATGAGTCCCTGCAAAAGGCCGTGGTGCTCGCCAATGAGCTCGATAAGGCCGTCGGGGCGCGCAATGTTCCAAGCGGCTCCGAAGTGCGTTTTTGCGGCGTCGATGTCCTTGAGGCTCATGCATGTCATGGAAGCTGCCAGGTGCAGGAACAGTTCCGAGATTGGATAGCTTCCCTGTTTCATAATCAGGGCGTTTTCCGCCATGCCCAGGCTGCGGCCGTATTCGCCGCGCAGATACAAGGCGTGCGCCATCACGTAGCTGGCGAATAGGCGCAGGCCTTCGGGCAGATGCGCCGCAAGTGGATAAAACTCTTCAGCGGAATACGGGGAAGGCAAGTGCAGCAGGACGCTCGCGGCCGAGGCGAACAGGATATGCGTGGCGTGGATGGCGGGCGATTCCTCGTCGGCCGGCGTATCGAGGATGCCAGCAAGGCACCGGCGGGCGTCGGCGATACGGTTGAGCGACAGGCTGGCGTATCCGCAGATAAAGCATGCGGAATAGCGCAGTGCGGGATCGGTGGCGTCAAGATAGGGGCGCGCCGTCTTGGCAGCGAGGGTGGCCTGCCCGCGAAAGTACAGCGCTTCTGCTGTGGCAATGGCGCGCGAATTGGGGTCGGAAATGCCTGCAACCGCAGCGTCAATCTGCCCCGGCACAAAGGCGGTGCACATCAACGGCATGGGAACGCATGGGTAGCCATCGCAGTCCATCTTCCATCTCCCAACAGCTGGCAACAATAGCAGCAATTGTACTCCTGTTGCTCGGGACTGGAATTTGTGGGTATCGCCTACGATTATGCCGAACGTATAAAGGAAGAGCCCATTGGCGATGCTCCCAAGGTGGCTACTGAAGCCTAGCTGTCCTCGACATTAGGAAAAATTGCCGCCCCTACAAAAAGCTCTGTCGCAGCGATGGGAAACGCATCTTCTGGGCATTCCGGCGTCTCCAGCCCAGCGCTGGACTGCTGCTGTCGCCTGCGCGTTGGCGAGCGAGGCGTGGGGACCGTCCGGCGACCAGCGGTGACGGGCGAGCCCTGCCGCGTGTGTGGGCCTCCATCGGCGTAGACCCATGACCCCCATGGCATCGGAGAAGTCCACCATGGCGTCCAGGACCTTACCGTCCGGCATGTCCAGCCTAGCGGCTCTCTTGATTCCGAGGTCGAAGGGGGCGTTGTGCAAGGCATATGGGGCCGAGTGGAAGTGGATCAAAAGAGCGTTACTTGACGTTTCATGCATAATGCCAACCGCCCCGCGACATCACGTTCGCAGCGCGCAGGGGCCGGAGAACCTTCGCGATGAGAGTTGACGTCTAATACCTTGCATCGTATAGTGTGTATAGCACAGTATATGACGAGAGGAGGTGTGCGGATGGAGGCACAGATGAAGCGCGGCTTCCTGGAGGCCTGCGTGCTCGCGGCCGTCTCCGGCGAGGAGTCCTACGGCTACCAGATCGTGAAGGACGTACCGGCGAGCATGGGGCTCACGGAGTCGACGCTCTACCCGCTGCTCAAGCGCCTGGAGAAGGCCGGGTGCATCACGGCGCGCTCCGCCGAGCACAACGGGCGGCTGCGCCGGTACTACCGCATCACGGACGACGGGCGAGCGCGCATCGAGGAGTTCCTGGCCGAGTGGCCGTCCGTACGGGAGATTTACGCATACGTTGAGGGGGCGCACCATGACGCGTGATGAGTTTCTGGGCCGGTTGGGCGAGCTGCTCGCCTGCCTGCCGGCCGAGCAGGTGGAGGAGACCAAGGCGTTCTATGCGGAGGCCATCGCCGATCGCATGGAGGACGGTATGAGCGAGGAGGAGGCCGTGGCCGCCATGGGCACGCCCGGCGAGGTGGCGGAGGCCACGCTCGACGACCTGCCCGCCGTGCCGCGCGCGATCGCGAGGACGCGCCAGCGCAGCACCGCGCTGCTGTGGGTGCTGACCATCGTGGGCTCCCCGGTGTGGGTGCCGCTGCTCGCCGCCTTCGCCGCCGTGGTCGTCACGGTCTATATCTGCATCTGGGTGCTGGCGCTCTGCGTGTGGATCGTCGCGGCGGCACTCGGGGGCGTGGGCGTAGTTGAGCTCCTGTTTGCCGTAAGCGGCGTCACCATCGGCCACTTCCCGTACGCCCTCGCCTCGGCGGGCGTGGGGCTCGGCCTCGTCGGCGTGGCGCTCTTCGTTGGTGCTGGCGCTTGGGCCGCCTCAAAACAAATTGCGCGCCTCTCGGCGCTCTGGGCGAGGAAGGCCGCCTCGCCCTTCTGGAAGGGTAAGGGCGAGAAGGGCGGCGCTGCCGCGCATCTCGCGGCGTAGAAAGGAGTGAGTACCATGATGACCAGCGCGAAGAAGATCTACCTCGCCGTGGCGGGCGGGCTCGTTGCCGCGGGTGTTGTTCTCGCGGGCATTGGCTTTATCGCTTCGGGCTTCGACCCGGCCGTGTTCACAACCCAAATCGACACGCGCGACAGCACCATCGTGCTCGGCGGCGTCGAGGTGGACGACCCGATGGGCCTCCCCCTCATCGAGCAGCTCGCCGGAATCGGCGAGGTCGACACCTCCGGCATCACCGCGTCCGAGTCCCCTGCTGCCCCGGAGGCGCCCACCGCTCCCTAAGCATAGCGTGCCCGGACGCCCCGTCCGTCGGGCTGTGCAAGCCTGTGGAACCCGGACCTCAACCCCAACCCAACCGGCCTCGAGCCTGCGTCGATTCGCTCCCCGTCCCGCGCGGGGGCCCATGACGCATACCCAAAATCCATCCGAGGAGAAAGGAACGCAATGACGACAGCCATTCCCCTCCGCCTTCACGGGGTCACGAAGGCGTACCGCGGGAGGACCGTCCTCGGCCCCATCGACCTCGCCCTCGAGGCGGGGCGCGTCTACGGGCTCATCGGCGAAAACGGCGCCGGGAAGTCACTGTCTCTTATACACATCTCCGAGCCCACGAGACATGCGCAGATCTCGTA
>UQPL01000081.1:0-8049 GCA_900542895.1 uncultured Collinsella sp.
GCGTAGGGGATTAGGTATCTGCCGCCGCAAGAATCGAGGCGTCGCAGGATAGACATACGACAGCGAGCGAGCCGCATTTGCGCCAAGGTGACGTGAAATGAGAGGGCGCTGACCTTCTGGTCGCGCCCTCGAAATTGAACGTCAGATTGGCGTGAATGCGGCTCGCGCAGCGTCAAGTGGTCCGCCGTTCGGTAGAACGGCGGAACTAGATCACGACGCCGTTGCAGTGGTCGATTTCGTGCTGGATGATCTCGGCGGTGTAGCCCGAGAAGTTTTTGATGCGGTGGACGAAGTTATCGTCCAGATATTCCACCTTAATGCGGCGATAACGAGTGCAGGGACGCTCACCGACGAGCGAAAGACATCCTTCGCTCGTCTGGTAGGCGTTGACCTGCTCAAGAATTTGCGGGTTGTACATCAGGAGTGCCCTGTTGCCGTCCTTTATGCAGATGATGCGTTTGCGCACGCCGATCATGTTGGCGGCGAGGCCCACGCACTCGCGCTCATGCTCGTGGAGTGTATCTAGGAGATCCTGCCCGGTCGCGGCATCGTCGGGTCCCGCGTCTTCGGAAGGCAGACGCAAAAAGAACTCGGATTTCATGATGGGCTTAATCATGGCGGGCTCCTCATGTCTTATGCTTTCGTGGACTTTTAATAATAGCGCGGAAGGAAAGCTGCGTGTCCGCGTTACAATCTTTCGACGTTGGACCATGTTGCCAGATTCGTCGTGTGCGGCGTCTGGCGTAAGTCTAGGGCTCATTTTCGCCCTGGACTGTTCCTCTGGGGCGATGCGGCTGTCGTTCCAAGAGGAAGGAAATGCATGGGGAGCAAATCTCAGCAACAAGTTCAAGTAACGCCATCGGCCTCTGCGGCGATTCTCGTCGTAATGTATATTGCAGCCTTTGTTGCCGCGTTTAACGAGAACATCATTAACGTGGCGTTGCACGACATTATGGCAGCCTTTTCGGTGAGTGCCACCACGGCACAGTGGCTCGTCTCGGGCTACATGATCGTGACGTCGATTTTTACGGCCATCATGGCCTTCCTGTCCGGCCGTTTCTCGACGCGCAAGCTGCTGTTTTTCGCATGCGGATGCATGGTCGCTGGCGAAGTCCTGTGCCTGGCCGCTCCGTCGTTTAGCGTTTTGCTGCCAAGTCGTATTTTGCAGGCTGCGGGATCGGGTATCTTGTTCCCGCTCATGATGAACGTGGTGCTGTCTTGCGCCCCGCGCGAGAAGCTCGGTCTGTATCTGAGCTTGGGCGGCGCCTGCATTACGCTAGGACCGGCGTTTGGACCCGTGATTAGCGGTCTTATGTGCACGTTATTTGGCTGGAGGGCGGTGTTCGTAGTGCCGCTGGTGGGCGGCGCTGTGGTCGCTGCGGCGGGCGTAAAACTTGTTCAGAATGTCGGAGAGCGCTCGAACACCACGCTTGATATTCTGTCGGTTGTTTTGCTCGCTGCCGGCATTACGGCATTTGTGTATTCCGTAGGCGAGTTCTCGACCAATCTGATTGCCGGCATCGTGGCTCTTTTCGCCGCCATTGTGCTGCTCGGCCTGTTTTCGGCCCGCCAGCTCAAGCTCGAGCATCCGGTGCTCAACGTGCGCCCCATGGCGAGCGTTCGTTTTTGGCCTGCGTGCCTGCTTGTGGTGGTGTCGATGATGACGACGTTCTCGATGAGCGTTTTGTTGCCGCTCTATTTTGAGGGCGCATACGGCATGACCGCGCTTGTTGCGGGCTTGCTCATTTTGCCGGCGATTGCCTGCAATGCCGTTACCTCGATTGTGGGCGGACGCGTGATGGATGCCCGCGGCGCATGGCCGCTGCTGCCGGTCGGCTTTGCCCTGATTGCCGTGGGGCAGACTGCCATCTCGATGACGGCGGCAAGCATGAACATCGGCGTTGTCGTGGCGCTGACCGTTGTGGTGTATGCCGGAGTCGGTTTGGTGCTGAGCCCCTCGCAGACGGCCGGCTTGGAGACGCTGCCTGCCGTTGAGCATCCTCACGGAACGGCATTGCTTAACACGTGGAATATGATTGCCGCATCGTTCGGCCCGTCGCTGTTTATCGGCCTGCTCTCGAGTTCTGCGGCGACTGCCGGCGCCGCTGGCGTTGCGACCGACGTTGCCCAGGCGATTGGATTTGCAGCTGCCGTGCGCGTGGCGGCTGTGATTGCCGTGGTCGGGTTCGTGACGTCGCTGGTGTATGCTCGTCGCGAGTCACACATGTCGCATTAATGTGTGCACATAGATTCTGCAGCTAGATTGGATGGCGACACCATAAACTAATGGACGTTTTGCCGAGAGGCATGAATGTTTAAAGCGCAAAGAGTGCGCGACGGGCCCCGCGAATGGGGCGATGATGCCCGAGAGGGCCAAGAAGGAGTCTCATGTCCGAGAACGAAGAGATCATGAACGAGACCGAGAACGAGACCATGGCTGCCGAGGTCGAGGCAGTCGAGACCGTGGAGACCGAAGCTGCCGAGGTTGAGGCTGCTGACGAGGTTTCCGCCGAGGAGGAGGCTGAGGTTGTCGAGGCCGCCGCTGATTACGATGACGAAGAGCTGATGGACAAGATGCAGAAGGCCGCCCGCCTGCTGCGCAGCCGTCGCTTTGCTATTTCCAAGGAGGAGGAGGCCAAGGCCGAGCGCATGGCAAACATCGAGCGCGCCATTAAGCTCCTTGACCTCAAGCCCAAGATGGAGCAGAAGGAGATGTCCGACCTGCTGGGCATGCGCCTTCGTGAGCTCGATGGCCTGATGGCCGAGGCCGAGGCCGCCGATCTGGTCGGCCGCATCGACGACGCCGAGGGCGATATGCGCAAGATCGTCGTCTTCGCTGCTGAGGATGCTGCTGAGGGCCTGACCGAGCTTGCCAACAAGAAGGAGAAGCTCCTGCCTGAGCTTTCTTACGAGGAGGCCACCGAGCTGATGGCTGCCCTCGATAAGGTTATCGCTCCGCTCGTCGCCATGGGCCTGGACGAGGACCGCGGTCCTCGCGGCGGTCGTGACGACCGTGGTGGCCGTGGCGGCGACCGTGGCGGTCGCGGCGGCTTTGGCGGCAACCGTGGTGGCTATGGCGATCGCGGTGGCAACCGTGGCGGCTTTGGCGGCAACCGTGGTAACGACCGTGGCGGTCGCGGTGGCGATCGTGGCGGCCGCAACGGCGGCGGCTTCCGCGGCAACCGTTTTTAGTTACGGCGTTTTACCAAACGCCGTAACCACTTGACGCTGCGCGCCCACCAGAGCGACAACTTGTCATTCAAAGAGGACGGCATGACCAGAAGGTCTATGCCGTCCTCTTTTCATGCCAATTTGTTCGCTCTGGCGCCCGCTCGCTGGCATTGCCAAAACATCGACGTTGCCGTGGTCCTAAGTAGTCATTGGGGACGTTCTTGTTTGACTAGTCATTTAAGAACGTCCCCGATGACTATTTGAATTGCTAATTTGTGCGGGTTGTGGTTTTGTGACCTGCTGAAATTTAGGATACTGTACATATGTACGTTAACTCATCTTCGTAGTATATTGCTACCCGCAAAACTCAACACCATTGTGCTTTGAGACGTTAAAGCGCCTACTACAATGGTTGTCGATAGTACGATTCGATTTAACGACAGGATGGATGGTCCAAGCGTGAGTCTCGGCAGCAAACTATCCAATGCAAAGGTGTCCTTTGCGATATTTAAGCGCGACATTAAGCGACTGCTTGTGAATCCCGTCGCCCTGGTGGTTACCCTAGGCGTGTGCGTTATTCCCTCGCTGTATGCCTGGTATAACATCGTGGCAAACTGGGATCCGTATGGAAACACCCAAGGCATCAAGATTGCTATCGCCAACAACGATCGAGGCACCCAAAACGACTTGGTGGGTGAGCTCAACGCTGGCGACAAAGTGGTCGACCAGCTCAAGGAGAATCATCAGTTGGGCTGGACGTTCGTCGACTCGACGGCCGATGCCAAGGAGGGCGTCGAGAGCGGCGAGTACTATGCCGCTATCGTGATTCCCAAGAACTTCTCGGATAACCTGGTTTCGATGCTCGACGGCAACTACCATCAGCCCAAGCTCACGTACTACGTCAATGAGAAGAAGAGCGCCATTGCGCCCAAGGTTACCGATACCGGTGCAAACACCATCGAGGAGCAGATCAACTCGGAATTTGTCTCTACGGTAGGCAAGACTGTTGCCGGTATCGCCAAGGATGCCGGTGTCGATTTAAAGGACAAGGCAACCCAGACTCAGGACTCGCTGGCAAGTTCGGTGTCCGAGGCGTCCGACACCTTGGGCGAGGTGCGCGATTCGATTGGCGATATGAATGCCGCCATCGATAAGACGAGTGGCGCTATCGCCTCGGCTGATGCGGCACTTGCCGGCTTGCAAGGCCAGGCACCGTCGCTGACGCAGGCGATCTCCCAGAGCAACGACCTGCTGAGCGAAGCTCGCACCACGGCGGGCAACTCCATCACCTCGCTCTCCAAGGCGCTCTCGGAAGGCAGCCTTGCGCTCACCAAGACGTCGGCCTCTGCGAACGCTGCCATCGGCAAGCTGACGGGCGCGGTCACATCTACGACCACCCGTATCGACAACTCGCTCGAGTCTCTTCAAGCGACGATCGACCACAATAAGGCCGTTATCGGGCACTTGGAGATTCTCGCCAATGACACGTCGACAGGTTCCGAGGAAATTGACGCGCGCATTGTATCGACCATCGATTTGCTTCGAGAGCAGAATGAAAAGCTTCAGAGCATCAAGGACGGTCTGTCCGCGCAGTCGAGCGCCATGGCGAATGACGCAGCGGCTGTTTCGGGTGCCAGTGACGCTATCAATAACGCAATTCATACCGGTGCGACCAACCTTGGCCAAGCCCAGACGGACTTGGGCCAAAACGCGCTGCCGAAGGCCTCGAGCGCGCTCGACTCTTTTGCTGCCGTTTCGGGCGACCTGACCGGTATCGTCTCGGGTATGACACCTACACTTGCAAATGCGCGCGGCACGTTGGCGCAGCTTAGCGCTACGCTCGGCCAGGCCAAGACCACGCTGTCCCAGACCGATTCCTCGCTTGCCAAGGTCCAGGACAAGCTTGCAACCGCCGCCAATGACATCGCGGCGCTGCAGACCTCCGAGTCCATGGGCGAGCTGGCCGATCTGATGGGCGTCGATGTCAATGACGTGGCAGATTTCATGGCGTCTCCGGTTGAGTTGACGTCCAAGTCAATCTATCCGGTCAAGAGCTTTGGCTCGGGCATCGCTCCCTTCTACACCAATCTGGCGCTTTGGGTGGGCGGCTATGTGCTCATCGCCATTTACAAGCTCGAGGTCGACCGTGAAGGTGTTGGCAGCTTTACGGCGCGCCAAGGCTACTTTGGCCGCTGGTTGCTCATGGTGATCCTGGGCGCGTTGCAGGCCATCATCGTTACGGTAGGCGATCTGGTGATTGGCGTGCAGTGCGTCAGCCCGCTGCTGTTCGTGCTGGGCGGCATCGCCATTTCGTTCACCTACGTCAATATCATCTATGCGCTGTCCACCACGTTTAAGCATATCGGCAAGGCTATCGGCGTCATTCTCGTCATCGTGCAGATCCCGGGTTCGTCGGGCATGTACCCCATCGAGATGATGCCCGGCTTCTTCCAGTGGCTGCACCCGCTGCTGCCCTTTACCTACGGCATCAATCTGCTGCGCGAGACGGTCGGCGGTATGTATTCGTTCAACTACCTGTTTAACCTGTGCATTCTGGGCGTGTTCTTGATCGTGGCGCTCTTTATCGGCCTGCAGCTGCGTCCGCTGCTGCTCAACCTTAACCTGCTCTTTGATAAACAGCTTTCCACGACCGGTATGATGATTTGCGAGTCCAACGACCTGCCGCGCCAGCGCTACTCGCTGCGCACGGCCATGCGTGTCATGCTCGATTCCGATTCGTACCGTCGCGAACTGCTCGATCATGCGGTCGCCTTTGAACATCGCTACCCGTACTACATCAAGGGCGGTTTTGCCGCCGTGGTGGGCGTTCAGGTCCTGCTCTTTGTCCTGTCGACGGTTCTCGATATCGACAATAACGGCAAGATCATCCTGCTTGTTATTTGGATCATCTCGGTTATTGCCATCTGCGGCTGGCTTATCAATATCGAATATATCCGCGCGAGCCTCAATACCCAGATGCGCATCTCGGCGCTTTCGGATGAGGACCTGCGTCGCGAGATGCGCGAACACACGGCCGCCATTCCTGCCGCCCGCCACATGTTTGGCCTCAACGCCAGCGAGCGTGGTGCCAAGGGCGACGATCAGTCCACGGGCCGCTTGCCGCATATCGGCTCGCACCATAAATCTCAGGGCAGCGACAGCACAGCCACAAATGATGGAGATACCACCGCGCTTGGCAAGCACTCCAAAGGAGGTGAGGCATAAATGAAGAACATCCTGCATCTGTTTAAGCGCGATGTCCAAAACGTGTCTCGCTCCGTGATCGGCTTGGTTGTCGTGATGGGCCTCATTATCGTACCGTGTCTGTACGCGTGGTTTAACATCGCCGGCAGCTGGGATCCGTACGGCAACACCGGCAATCTTAAGATCGCCGTGGTCAACACCGACGAGGGCTACGAGAGCGATTTGATTCCCGTCGAGGTCAATGTGGGCGAAAACGTAACCGCCACCCTGCGCGGCAACGAGAGCTTCGATTGGGTTGTGCTCAACAATCGCGAAAAGGCTATCGAGGGCGTTAAGTCGGGCGCGTACTATGCTGCCGTCGTTATCCCCAAAACGTTTAGCGCTGACATGATGACGCTTTTCTCGACCGACGTGAAACACGCTGATATCGAGTTCTATGAGAACCAGAAGGCCAACGCCATCGCCCAGATCGTGACCGAAAAGGGCTCGAGTGCCGTTCAGAACCAGGTCAACGAGACCTTTACCGAGACCATCACGACCATCGGTCTTAAGACGGTGTCCAGCCTGCTCGATTACATGAGCACCGACCAGGTCAGCAACTTTATCGCCAACCTGTCCTCGACGCTCGGCGATTCGATTGAGGACCTGCGAGACGTTCAGGCAAATGCTTCGTCGCTGGCGGGCATTTTGAGCTCCACGTCCGATTCACTGACGTCGGCGAGCGGCATGCTCAAGCAGACGGGCACGGTCGATGAGTCAACGAAGCAGCTGATAGAGCATGTCAAGAGCGGTATTAGCGATTCCAAGGAAGCGCTGAAGGACGCCAACGACGCCATCAATGCCGCGATTGACGGAAGCGCGGGCTCGTTTGACAACGTGTCCGCCGAGCTCGCAAAGGCATTCGACGCTGCAAACAAGCATGTCGATCTTACGGTGTCTCAGCTCAAAGATGGCGCAGCGTCACTCAAGAACCGTGCCGACGAGATTGATGCCACGGCGAATGAGCTCCGTAGTCTTGCTGGCCAGGTGAGTAACGATAAGCTCAAGGCAGGGCTTGAGGACGCGGCTGCTGAGCTTGACAAAACCGCGACGGAGTACCGCAACAATGCCAATGAGCTGACGAACATCGCGACGTCGCTCACGAAGAGTATGGCAGAGGTCAACAACTCGCGTGCCGAGGTCGATCAGGCAATCGCGGATGCCAAGGCTGGTATCTCGGGCGCCAAGACTGACTACGACTCTACGTTTTCGGCCAAGGCAAAGGAGCTCAAGAAGACCATCTCGGGCGTTTTGGATTCGCTGAACGGTATTTCGAACGATCTGGATAGTGCTGTTGCTGGCCTGACCGACGCATCCGGTTCGCTGGCAAAGGGCCTCTCCAAAGCTGCAAAGCTGGTCAACAAGGCTTCTGATCAGCTGGGCGAGGCGTCGGACAAGATCAGTGCGTTTAAGGACGAGCTCGACGGCGCCTTGATGTCGGATGACCTCGCTACGATCAAGACGATGATCGGCAATGATCCCGAGGGTCTGGCCGTGTCGCTTTCCGGCCCCGTCGCGCTCGATCGCAAGCCGGTCTATCCGATCCGCAACTACGGTTCGGCCATG
This sequence comes from uncultured Collinsella sp., assembly GCA_900542895.1. Lineage (GTDB taxonomy): Bacteria > Actinomycetota > Coriobacteriia > Coriobacteriales > Coriobacteriaceae > Collinsella. The sequence continues at coordinate 7,981 of UQPL01000081.1, forward strand.
GCACCGTTCTACACGATTCTGTCGCTCTGGGTGGGCTCGATTGTGCTGGCGGCCATGATGAAGGTCTCG
>UQPL01000082.1:0-7998 GCA_900542895.1 uncultured Collinsella sp.
CTCTTCTCGCCGCCCGACATGAGCATCATCTTGGTGATGCGCTTGCCGCGCGGCTGTGCCACGACCTCAATGCCCGTCTCGGCCGGATGCTCGGGATCGGTCATCTCCAGATGAGCCTGACCACCCGGGAAGAGCATGGCAAAAATCTCGCGGAAATTCGCGTCGACCTTCTCAAACGTCACCAGGAAGGCCTTGCGCATCTTACGATCAATGGCCACCGTGATCTTGGTGAGCGCCTTGCGCGCGCTCTCCAGATCGGCCAGCTGCTCCTCGATGTAGTCGGCGCGGCACTTGAGCTGCTCGTACTCCTCCATGGCAACCTGGTTCACAGGACCCAGGTTGTTGATCTGGCGCACGAGCTGGTTGAGCTCACGTTCGGCGGCATCGCGGTCAGTGGGAGCAGGAAGCATGAGCGCTTCCTCGAGCACCGTGGTGCCATCGGCGGTAATGGCCTTAATGGCGGCCTCTACCTGCACCTCGAGCTTGCCACGTGCGACCTTGAACTCGTTTTGCGTCACCGTGGCGGCATCGACCCGCTCCTTGGCGCGGGAGACCTCGGCCTTGGCGTCCTCGATAGTCTTCTTGAGCGAGGCCGAGTCCGCCTCCTCGAGCGAAGCCTGGTCACGCAAGCGCGCGGCCCAATCCGACGCGCGCTCCAGCAGGGCCGAATAGCGCTCGTGCATGGGATCGACGCGCAGGCGCAGCAACTCGAGCGAGCGCGAGGCCTGGCGTGTTCCGCGGATACGGCGGTCGATGCCCTCCAGGCGATGCTCCAGGTCAGGCACACGGCCCTTCAGCGAACGCAGACGCTCGCTCGTCTGAGCCAGGCGGACCTTGGCATCGGCGAGCTTACCGGCTGCCTCGGAGTCGTCACGGCGCACGCGATCGAGCTCGTCGTTGGCCTCGGCAATCTGGAGACCCAGGTCGCTTGCCTGCGCACGGGCCTCGTCGCGCGAACGGGTGAGCTCGTCAACGCGCGGGCGCGCAGCGCGAACGGCTTCGGAGGCCTGCTCGCGGCGCTTGGAGATGCGCACGCGCTCGACCTCGACATTGTTGGCGCTTTGCTCCAGACGGCCGATCTCGGAGAGCAGCGAGCGGCGCTCGCCCTCAAGACGGGCGATCTCGCCGGCGGCATCACCCTCGGCGGCACGCGCCTCCTCGACGGCCGCGTTGGCCTCGACGACCTGATCCGACACATGCTCAAACACAGCAGCTAGATCGGGCTCCAGGCCCTCCAGCTCACGAATACGACGCTTGCGCTCCAGAGCACCCGAAGCCTCGCCGGCATCGAGGCCCACGCGAACCAGGCCGCCACAGGCGACGCGGGCGCCATCGGGGGTCACGTAAGTCACGCCGTCAACGACCGGCGCCGACAGCGCGGCAGCGAGATCGTCCACTACGTAATAGCCGCCGAGCAGCGCCTCGACGACGGGACCATAGCCTGCGCGCACGGACAGACGATCAACCAAACGGGTACCGGAGGCGCCCTCAGCGGCGGTAGAGCCACTCACGCCGCGCGTCACCAGCAGCGCCTCGCCCGAGGCCTTCTTCTGGTCCAGAGCGGCACGACCGGCACGCTCAAGCGAGGACGTATCGTCAAACAGCAGCGCATCGATATCGCCGGCGAGCAATTGCTCAACCAGGCCCTCAAGCTCGCGCGGGGCCTCGAGCACGTCGCCCAGACGACCCGAGACATCATCGCCCAGCGCACCCACCAGACGACTCACGAGCGGCGAGCTGTCGGCCATGCGGGCATCGAGTTTCTTTTGACTGGCAAGTTCTGAGCGCACCTCGGATAACTTGTTGCGCGCCTCGCTCTCGCGGGCACGCAGGTCCTTCAGGGCCGCGCGTGCCGTCTCGGTGGCCTCACGCGCATCGACCTGAGCCCGGCGCGCTTCCTCAAGAGCGCCCTCAAGCTCCTCGGCGCGGTCGCGACGGCTCTCGAGCGAGGCCGTGACCTCCTCGAGCTGTTCATCGATCTGCTCAAGGCGCGAGGCATACATGTTGTCCTCGACCTCGGCATTGGAAAGCGAATCCTTCACCTTGGCGAGCTCGAGCGCGGCGTTATCGGCCACGCGCTGCACATCGCGTTGCTCACGCGTAAGCTGCGAAATCTGATTGTCGAGCGCCACGCGTCGCTCGTGGAGCTCAGCGGCGGCAGGACCAGCGGCGTCAACGTCCTCCTGGGCCTGCCTGTGCGCACCGGTCACTTCCTCAAGCTGCGCACGCGCGTCCTCGAGCTCCTCGACAACGCGACGACGCTGATGCTCGGAGCTCGAAATCTGCCCGCGCATGTCAGACAGGCGCGACACCATGTTGTGGCCTTTTTCCTCGAGCAGGCGCATGTCGGAGTTAATGCGACCGACCACATCTTGCATATGACGGCGCTGCTCGCCCAGGTCGCCCACAAACAGGCCCTTTTCCTCGAGCATGACCTGAAGCTTCTCGAGCTCGCGCTCCTTTTCGTCCAAGCGGTACTGCGCAAGCTCCAGCTCGGCGGCACCTTCCTTGGAACGGCTCTCCAGGTCATTCCACTGCGACTGCAGCGAACGCAGCTCGTCGACGGCTAGCATCTGCGTAAGCTCGTTCGCGCGCGAGGACAGCTCTTTGTACTTGCGCGCGCGATCGACCTGACGCTCCAGCGGTCGCAGCTGACGGGCGATTTCCTTATTGATGTCGCGGGCACGCGTCAGGTGCTCGTCCATCGACTTAATCTTTTTGAGCGCACGCTCCTTGCGGCGCTTGTGCTTGGAAATGCCGGCGGCCTCCTCGATAAGGGCGCGGCGCTCCTCGGGGCGGCTCTGCAAAATGGCGTCAAGCTTGCCCTGGCTGATAATGGAATGCGTATCCTTGCCCAGGCCCGAATCGTGCAGGATGTCCTGAATGTCCATCAGACGGCACGGACTCGAGTTGATGAGGTACTCGCTTTCGCCCGAGCGATACATGCGACGGGTGATGGCGACCTCGTCAAAATCGACGGGCAGCATATGGTCCGAGTTATCGAGCACCAGCGTGACCTCGGCGACACCCACAGGCTTGCGCGCTGACGAGCCCGAGAAGATGACATCCTCCATGGCCTGGCCGCGCAGCTGCTTGGCGCTCTGCTCGCCCAGGACCCACAGAATCGAGTCAGAGATGTTCGATTTTCCCGAGCCGTTTGGACCGACGATGACGGTCAGGCCCGGCTCAAACGTCATATGGGCGCGGTCGGCAAACGACTTGAACCCTTTGAGCGTGAGGGACTTGAGATACACGGTTCCTCGCTTACACGTGCTTCTTGTTCAGAATCACGCCGTTGGTGGTGTAACCCATGCGGTCGAGCGCTTCGAGCGCGGCAGCTCCCTCGGCTTCCTTCTTTGAGGAGCCGGAGCCGCGACCCTGGCGAATACCATCGATCAAAACCACGGCGGTAAAGGTGGGCGCATGCGCCGGGCCCTCGGAGCCAACGAGCTTGTACGCCGGAGGTTCGTGACCGTCGGCTTGCACGCACTCCTGCAAAAACGACTTGGGGTTCGCAGGATGCTCGGCACGCTCGGAAGCCAAATGCGGCTTAAGCGTACGGTGAATGAACTCCGCCGCAACGTCCCAGCCGGCATCCAGGTACAGCGCGCCCACGAGCGACTCATAGACGTTCTCGAGGGCCGAATGCAGGCCGCGCGCACCGGTACCGGTCTCGGAGGCACCAAAGATGATGATGTCGTCGATGCCCAGCTCGTGAGAAACCTCGGACAGCGTAGCGCCCGAGACAAGCGACACCTTCAAGCGCGTGAGCTTGCCCTCGTCAAACTCCGGATAGGACTCAAACAGGGAGCGTGCGACCACAGCGCCCAAAATGGAATCGCCCAAGAACTCAAGGCGCTCATAGCTGGCAGAAACCGGCTGGCCCTCGACTGCCGAGGGATGCGTAAGCGCCGCGCGCAGCAGCACCTTATTGTTGAACTCGTGGCCCAGGATTTCCTGGGCGCGCGTAAGTCGGTCGGATAAAGCCAAGACTTAAGCCTCCTTGGCAGCTTCGATAGCGTCGACGGCGTCGGCGACAGAGTTGAGCGAGAGCAGGGTCTCGTCATCGATCTCGAGGTTGAACTCGTCCTCGATAGCCGTAACCAGCTGCAGGCGCTCGAGCGAGTTGGCATCGAGGTCGTCAAAGGTGGTCTCCTCGCTAATTTCGGCAACATCGACGCCCAGAACGTCAGCAGCGACCTCGGCGATCTTGTCGAAGATTTCGGAGCGGTCCATAGCGCTTCCTCTCATAGTGCATGAATACCAAAAGAATGGTACCGCCCGGGCGGTACCAAGACACGGTTCTGATTCTACCCCACGACGTGCACCGCGAAGCACATAACAGCGCTCTAACTCGCTCTTATAAAACGATACCGTCCATAGAGTTGGCGACATTCTCGACCAGCCCGGCGCGCACGGCTTCGGCCGCCGCGAGCGTACCGTTTTTAACAGCCTCGACCGAGGTGGCGCCATGGCCGATCAGGACCACGCCGCGCAGGCCCAAAAGAATCGCGCCGCCCTTGGCGTCGCCCGAAAGTTTGGCTTTAATCTCGCGCATCTGCTTTTTGATGAGCAGCGCGGCAATCTTGGTGCCGAGCGAAGACATAAAGACACCCTTGAGCTCCTGCAGCAAAAACTTGGCAGCGCCCTCGGTGGCCTTGAGCGCAATATTGCCCGACATACCATCGGCAACGACGACATCGAAGTTGCCTGAGGTGAGGTCGGTGCCCTCGCAGTTACCAACAAAGCCGGGAACGGCGGCCTTCATAGCAGGGAAACAGGCCTTGGTAAAGTTAGAACCCTTCTCGTCCTCGGTGCCGTTGGCAAGCAGGCCCACGCGAGGATGCTCGATGCCCAGGACGACGCGGGCATAGGCGCTGCCCATCTGGGCAAAACGCACCATATCGTCAACCTCGACATCGGGGTTGGCACCCATGTCGCACAGCACCGTCAGACCGCCGGCGCGATTGGGCAGCGCATTGGTCAGACAGGGGCGCACCGGCTGCTTCTTGCCTTCGGCCTGATACCTAAACGGCGTCACGTAGGCGGTGGCAGCGGCGGTCATGGCACCGGTCGAGCCGGCGGAGAAGAACGCATCCGCGTTGCCCTTCTTAATGGCGCGGCAAGAAAGCACGATCGACGACTTACGCTTGGTCATCACGGCGCGAATGGGATCGTCATCCATGGCGATAACGTCAGGTGCCTCAAGGGCCTCAACACGTGCATGGGAAGCTGCAAAGGGATTGACGATTTCGGCCGGGCCAGCCGCCAAGACCTCGATATCGGGATCGGCGGCAAGCGCAGCCTCGATACCATCGAGAACAACCTGAGGTTTCTCGTCTCCGCCCACAACGTCTACACAAACGCGAACGTTACTCATATACATGCTCCTTATACAAAAATGGCCGACTCATTGAGCCGGCCATTGTGGTTCCATTTGGAACGGCATCGCATCCAGAGTATACCGTTACTCGGTAACGATAACCTCGCGGTCCTTGTAGAAACCGCAGCTGGGGCACACGTGGTGCGGAAGCTTGACAGCGCCGCAACGGGGGCACGTGGACTGAGCCGCAGCCGAGATCTTCATGTTGGCGGAACGACGGGTGTGAGTGCGGATACGACCCTGCTTTTGTTTAGGTACGGGCATAGTGACCTTCCTTATGAACTATCCAGTGTGGCGATTACGCGCAAGTAGCGATACTACCACAGTTTTACTCATCAAGCTTGAGATTCTTCAATGCTGCAAATGGATTTTCCGTGGCAGCGGCCCATTCCGCCTCTGCCTGGGCGGCGCAATCGCATTGCTCGACGTTGAGATTGCAACCGCATGTGGGGCACAGACCACGGCAATCGGGCTTGCAGAGCACCACAAACGGCGTGTCCATAACGACCGCGTCATTGATGGGCTCGCCCAGATCGACGATGCGGTCCTCACCCAGGAGCTCGTAGCCGTCCTCGTAGGCCTCGGGATCCTCGGGCTCCTCAAAGAGGTAGAACTCCTCGATCTCGCCGGCGATATCAAACGAGGCGGGCTCCAGGCAACGGTCGCACTCGCCGGTGGCGTGCGCGCGGACCATGCCCGTGAGCAAGACACCGGTACCGGCATTGGTAAAGACAACGTCGTAGTCGATGCCGTCCTGAAGCTGGTACTCCTTCTCGCCCACCGTGTAGGTGGCGACATCGACCTTACCGGTCAGCGGATACGAATCTCCAGGAAACTCGAGCTGCTCGGAAAGATCGACGGTAACGCTCGGAAACTCAGCCATTACCACTGACCATTCTGTTGGGCGGCACCCTCGTTGAGCTGCTGACGGCAACGGGTAACGGTGCCAGTCAGGCTCTTGAGGTTCTCCTCCAGGTGCGTAAAGACCTGCTCCGCGTAGTCCTCGGCAGCATAACGCGTCTCGCGCTCGTACTGCTGGGCACGATCGCGGATGTCGTCGGCCTGCTGCTGCGCAAGGCGGACGATCTCCTGCTCACCGGCAATGGTGAGGGCCTGCTGCTGAGCGTCGGCGATGATGGAATCAGCCTGAGCGGCGGCGGAAGCCATAAGCTCCTCGCGCTCCTTAAGGATACGGCGGGATTTCTGCCACTCCTCGGGATAGCTCATGCGGATCTCGTCGAGGATATTGAAGAACACGTCGGCGTCGATGACCTTGAACTGAGCGTTCTTGCCGAAAGGCGGCTTGGCTTCCTCGATCAGCCCTTCGAGCTCATCGACCAAGCTGACGATCCTATCGCCAGGAAAAATCTCGCCCGGCATCCGGTCTCCTTTCATAGGTAACTTATCATCGTGCTAGTTTACCACATGCCACCAGGCAATAAAAAACGTCACGAAAAGCGATGTCTGAGCGCTTCGACCACGTTGGGCGGCACAAACGTCGATACATCGCTGCCGAGCGAGGCGATCTGGCGAACGACCGAGCTCGAGATGTAACCGTACTGCGGAGCACTCATGACAAAGATGGACTCCAGCTCGCTATCCAAGCGATAATTGAGGTCGGCCTGCTGCAGCTCATACTCAAAGTCGGTCATGGCGCGCAGGCCCTTGACCACGGCCCCCGCCCCCTGCTCACGAGCGAAGTCGACCAAGAGGCCGGTAAAGGGCAGGACTTCGACGCCGTCGATATTACCGAGCGCCTCGCGGGCCAGCGCCACGCGCTCATCGAGCATAAACGTGGTGCCCACACCGTTTTTACCCTGCGACTCTGCAACAGCGACGATCACACTGGGAAAGATGCGGCGGGCGCGGCGGATCACATCGATATGGCCAAACGTGATGGGATCGAAGGTGCCCGGGACGATCACGCGGTTGATGGTGTCATTCATGGGCGTCCTCCTGAAACGTCGTGGCATCGTTGTTATCGGCATCGGTGACGGCACTATCGTCCTCACCGTCGTCATCGCCGACCCAACGAAGCAGGTCGACCGAGGTAATGCCGTAGCGCTTCTCACGTACAGTCTCAAAGCCTGCCGGATGCGCGCCCGCATCGGCGGAGGCATGCTCAAACAGGGCATAAGCGCCAGGCGCAAGCAGACCCTGCTGAGCCAGATTCTGCAGCAGTTCCTCGACCGGCTCGGCGCCAAAAGCATACGGCGGATCGAGCAGGACCAGATCAAAGGGGCCGCCCGGCACACGACCGCGCGAGGCACTCATCAGCATGTCGCCCGTTACCACGCGCCAACGCGCACGGTCACGGCAGAGCGACTCGATATTCTTGGTAATGAGCCGCGCGGCGTTGCGATCGATCTCAAACGTCGTGAGCGAGCGGGCCCCACGAGAGAGCATCTCGATACCTAGGGCACCGGAGCCGCCAAAGGCGTCCAGCACACGGACCTCGTCCAGATCGAAATCGAATGCCGACATGACCATAGATGCGCACGCCTCGCGCACGCGATCAGTCGTGGGGCGGGTGACATCGCGACCACGGGGCTCCTCGATCTTACGACCGCGCCATTCGCCGCCGATGATTCTCATCCTCCGCTGACCTCCTTAAA
>UQPL01000083.1:0-7993 GCA_900542895.1 uncultured Collinsella sp.
AGCCTTCGTCGGCAGCGTCAGATGTGTATAAGAGACAGTAGCACCGCTGCGCACGAGCTCAACGCCCTGACTCACCGCAACACGACCCGGCGTATGCAGATAGAGCATCTCAAAGGCCGAGATACGAAGCGCCATGCGCACACGAGGCGCGACCTTTTTTGGCTTATCGAGAAACTGGTCGAGCAGCTCATCCAGAATGCCCTGGGTGGCCGCAACGCCAAGTGCCAAACGAGCGGCAAAAGCAGAATCGCGCTGGTCAATGGCCTTGGCCGAAGCACGGGACGAGAGCACGTCGCGCGCGTACATGCCGCGGCGATCGGCCTCCATCAAAACATCAAGCGCGAGCTTGCGCGCGGGGGAAAGCTTGCTCATGACAAAACACCCCACGAAAGATCCGCACCCTGCAGGCCGGCAGCCCAAGCAGAAGCGGCCATAGCACGTTTGCCATCGGGCTTAACCTCGAGCAACTCAACCGAGCCATCGGAAAGGCCCAGGTAAACACGCTTGGCCTTAACGAGAACCTGACCCTCGCCAAGCGACACATCGGCCGGCGCAGCATCGAGCACGCGCACGGTCTTGCCGGCAATCACGCAACGAGCAGGCGCGGTATCGGACGAAGCGAGCACATGGCGCACGCAATCGAGCGCCCCCATCTGCGGATCCAGACGCATCTCCTGCTTGGAAATCTTGGCAGCATGCGTGACAAGGGACTCATCCTGCTCGGTCCACACCGCCGTGTCATCGGCAAGCGAGGGCAGCGTATCGGCCAGCAACTTACCGCCGAGCTGGCCAAGCTCCATGGTCAATGCCTCGGCATGCTTACCCGAAACCGAGGTCGAGGCCTGCGCGCAATAAGCGCCAGTATCCACGCCATGCCCAATGCGCATAATGGAAACGCCGGCAACCTCGTCACCAGCAAGAATGGCACGCTGAATGGGCGCAGCGCCACGCCAACGAGGCAGCAGCGAAGCATGAACATTCACAATACCAAGCGGCGCCATATGCAGCACCTCATCAGGCAAAATGCAGCCATAGGCAGCCACACAGAAAATGTCAGCCTGGGCAGCCTGAAGCGCCTCAACAACATCAGGCGTCATACGATTGGCCTCAACAACCGGCAACCCCAACTCAAGCACCTTGGACTTAACAGGAGAAGGCTCAAGCTTCTTACCACGCCCACGAACAGCATCGGGACGAGTAATTACGAGCGCAATCTCATTCCCAGCCTCAACAAGCGAAGTCAGCGAAGGCACAGCAAAATCAGGCGTACCCATAAACACAATACGCATAAAGAACGTCTCCCCTCAACCAAAGCCGAGACGGCTACAAAGAACAGCAGAAAGCCAAGTACCCAGCCCATCCGCAATAACAATTCAACAAGAACAAATATACCCAAAACCAAAGAAAGAGCCGCAATAAAAGCAGCTCTTCCAACAAAGCAATTATCAGCGAAGACGCCCCTCCCTGGCCCGACGGCACCCGGGCGAGGAGGAGCACGAAAACGCAGTCCCCTTCCGCCGCAGGGCTTAGGTTATTGCTCCACGCGCAGTTCCGCACGAGCCGAAGAGCACTTAATGTGCTCTTCGTGCGAGCAGGACTGTTTGAGCATGGAGCAAAACCTAAGCCCTGCGGCGGAAGGGGACGGTGGGATCTACTCAGTCTCGCCCGGTCGAGCGCCACGGGCCAGGGCGTCCTGGTACTCCTTGACGGCCTTGATCCTCTGCATAGGCTTGAGTCGCTCGAACATGGTATTGCCGTGCAAGTGATCGATCTCGTGCTGCAGGCACACGCAGAACAGGTCGCCCGTGGCCTCATAGCGAATCAGGTTGGCGTCCAGGTCATACGCCTCGACGACGACATGGTCGGGACGCTCGATCTCGCAGCTAATGCCGGGGATGGACAGGCAGCCCTCGCTAAACGGCACCAGATGATCGCTCTGCTCAACAATGACGGGATTGATGAGCACGTACGGATCGTAGTCGTTCTTGTCGCTGTAATCGCAGTCGATGGTGACGAGCTGGATGAGCTCGCCAATCTGCGGGGCAGCCAGGCCGCAGCCACCGTTCTCGAACATCATCTTCTTCATCTTCTCGGCAAGCGCCTCGATCGCCGGGGTGATCTCCTCGATGACGGCGCACTCCTGGCGCAGACGAGGGTCGGGCGACAGTACGATTCCGTTGGCTTCCATGGCCATCCTTTCGGGTTGTTACATCAAATCATAGGCATCGACGTCAACGCTCACGCTCACGCCGCGCACGGAGCCCACCTCTTTGAGGCAGGCGTCGATATCATCAGAGACATGGTACCCTACCGGCGACTTCACAAGCAGATGGAAGCGGTAACGGTCTTTAGCTCTCTCGATTACACATGAAGCCGGGCCCAGCACCTGCGGCACGGCGCTCCCCGCTCGCAAAAAATCGGGAGCGGCAGCATGCCAGCGACGCTTGAGGAGCTTTGCGATGCGCCCGATATAGTCCTGCGCGTCATACGCGTTCGCCGACCACACCAAAATGTTAACCAGGCGCACAAACGGCGGATACAGCGCTTCGCGACGCTGGTCCAAGTCGTAGTCGGTAAAGATCGAGCGATCATGCTCGGCAACGGCGCGAATGACCGGATCCTCGGGCAGATAGGTCTGGATAATGACCTCGCCAGGGCGATCGCCGCGCCCGGCACGGCCGGCGACCTGCTCCAGCAAATCGTAAGCGCGCTCCCCCGCTCTAAAATCGGGTAGCTTTAATGCAAAGTCGGCATTGACCACGCCCACAAGGGTAACCTCGGGAAAGTCGAGGCCCTTGGCAATCATCTGAGTACCCAGCAGCACCGCGCAATCGGCGGCATCGAACTGTTCAAGCAACTTCTTGTGCGCGTCCTTGCCACGCGTGGAATCGGCGTCCATGCGAATAATGGCGACATCTTCGGGCAGCATCTGGCGCAGTGCGTCCTCGATCTGCTGCGTGCCCAGGCCCATTTTTGCCAGGTAGCGACTGCCGCATTTGGGGCAACGGCTCGTAGGCGCCGGATAGGGCTGCACGCGCCAGGACGAACCGCAGGTGTGGCACTGCAGCGTATGGGTGCGCTCGTGGTACGTAAGCGCCGTAGAGCAGTGGTTGCAGGTGGGGACGCAACCGCACTCGCGGCACATCAAAAACGGCGCAAAGCCGCGGCGGTTATGCAGCAGCACAGCCTTCTCGCGGCGCTCGACCACGCGTTCCAAGCCTTCCATCAGCGGTTTTGAGAACATTGAACGGCTACCGTGCGAAAACTCGCGGCGCAGGTCGGCAATGCGGACCGTGGGTAGCACGGCGTGTCCCGGGCGCTCGGGCATCTTTACGCGCGTCCAGGTGACACCGTTGTACGTGCCGCGGCGGCAGCGATCGAGGGCCTCGGCAGAAGGCGTAGCCGAGCCCAACACGAGCGGGCAGCGATAGCGGCGCGCCATCTCGGCCGCCACCTCGCGCGCGTGGTAACGCGGGCTGGAGCCCTGCTTGTAGCTGGTCTCGTGCTCCTCGTCGATGATGATAAGGCCCAGGTCGCTGAGCGGGCAAAAGAGCGCCGAACGCGCGCCGACAACAACACGGGCGACACCGCTGGCAACCATGTCCCACTGGTCTAGGCGCTCACCGGCCGAAAGACGCGAATGGAACACAGCAACCGTCTCGCCAAAGCGCGAACGGAAGCGGCCGACGGTTTGGGCCGTCAGCGAGATCTCGGGCACAAGTACGCAGGCCGAGCGACCGGCCGCGAGAACGCGCTCGATGGCGGAGAGATAGACCTCAGTTTTACCGGATCCGGTGACGCCGTCTACAAGCACCACGTCGCCATGAGCGTCCAAACAGGCACGCTCAATCTGCGCAAGCGCCTGCTGCTGGCCGTCCGTGAGCGCGACCGGTGCCTTGCCGCTCGCCGAGGACAGCGTGGTCTGCTCGCTGCAGCCACGCCAGGCACGACGCTCCTCCACCACCACGACGCCGCGTTTTTCGAGCGCCTTGATGGTCGCCGACATACTGTTGTAGAGCAGGTTAAGGTCGCGCGTCGTGACCGGTCCGCACTGGAGCGCCCCGATGAGCTGACGCTGGCGTACAGCGGTCTTGGGCGGCGTATAGCCAAAGCCCTCGGGCGTAAGCATCACCCAGCGATTTTGGATAGGCTTGACGGCGGGGCGCTCAACCGCCCACACGCCGTCGTCGCCCTTTACGACCCGCGGGCTACCACCCGGAGGCAAGAACAGGCGCAGGCATTCAGAAAGCGTCGCGACATACTCGCGACTCATCCAACGCGCAATGCGGGCGGCCTCGGCGCCAAAGAGCGGTTTGCTGAGGATGGCCTCGATGGGCTTTACGCGCGCGGGGTCGAGGGCGTTGTTGCCTTGCAGGTCGCCAAGCTCAGACGCAATGTCGACGATATAGCCCGCGGCAGCACGGTTGCCAAAGTGGACAAGAACCGTAGACCCAATCTGAGCCTCGTTGGCAAGGGACTGCGGAATGCCGTAGGCGAATGGCTCGGACAGGGCGCGGGTGGGAATGTCGAGGACCACGCTCGCGTAGGCGGCAATGGGCTCTGGCACAGGCTCAGGCTTGGCCTGCTCGGCAGTGCGGCCGGCCCTTACGGGAGCCTGCTCGGGTTCAGGCGAACCAAACAGTGACAGTTGCTCGGCCATGGTCTCTGTGCCTCCCATCCCATACGCCTTAAGAAACAAGAGCCCCGCTCGGGTGAGCGGGGCTCGGATACATGCGTTTGCGCGACTGTTACAGCGCCATCGTGCGGGCGCGATCGATGCGCGCCAGGCAGTCGTCACGGCCGACGAGCGCCATAGTCTCGCCCAGCGGAGGGCTCACCATGTTGCCGCAGACGGCGACGCGCACGACCTGGAACACCACGCGCTTCTTGAGGTCCATCTGCTCGGGCAGCGGTTCAAGCGCGGCATCGATGTTGGCGGCCGTCCACTCGTCCACGCCCTCGAGCGCGGCCTTGGCGGCATCCAGAATGGCGCCCATGCCCTCCTTGGCCAGGCCCTTGTTGACGGACTTCTCGTCATACTCGAGCGTCTCGGCCGTGGCAAAGATGGGGGCGGCGACGGTCACGGCGTCGGCCGGCATCTTGGTGCGCGGCTTGACGATGGCAGCGAGCGCGTCGATCCAGTCCTCGCCGTACTCGACGTTACCCTCGATAAGGCCTGCCTCGTGCAGCTCGGGGACCATGATCTCGTCGGCAAACTGAGCATCGGACATGCCGTTGATGTACTCGGCATTGACCCAATCGAGCTTCTTGGGGTCGAAGGTCGCCGGGTTCTTGGAGATGCGGTCGAGCGAGAACTTGCTGGCCAGGACATCGCGCGGGATGATCGTGGTCTCGCCGTCGAGCGACCAGCCGAGCAGTGCCAAGTAGTTGACGAACGCATCGGGCAGGTAGCCGGCATCGCGGTACTCCTCCACCGAGGTGGCGCCATGACGCTTGGAGAGCTTTTTGCCGTCGGCGCCCAGAATCATGGAGATGTGGGCGAACGTAGGCACGGGCGCACCGAGGGCCTCGTAAACCATGACCTGACGCGGGGTGTTGGACAGGTGGTCGTCGCCGCGGATGACGTGGGTGATCTTCATCATGGCGTCGTCGACGACGGTCGCGAAGTTGTACGTGGGCGTGCCGTCGGAGCGGAAGATGACAAAGTCGTCGAGCTCCTTGGCGTCGAAGGTCACCTTGCCGTGAACGGCGTCGTGGATGACGACATCGCCGCGGTCCTCGGGCACCTTGATGCGCAGGACGTAGGACTCGCCGGCCTCGATGCGACGGCGGGCCTCCTCGGGATCAAGATTGCGGCAACGGCGCTGATAGCCCTGGAAGGGGTCCTTGCGCTCCTGCGCGGCCTTGCGGTCGGCGTCGAGCTGCTCCTTGGTGCAGAAGCAGGGATAGGCCTTGCCCTCGTCCCAAAGCTTCTGGGCGGCCTGCTTGTACAGGTCCAGGCGCTCGGTCTGGGCGTAGGGGCCAAAATCGCCGCCCACCTCGGGACCCTCGTCCCAGTCCAGGCCCAGCCAACGCATGGCGCGCAGGATGATCTGCGTGTTCTCGTCGGTAGAGCGGGTGGGGTCGGTGTCGTCGATGCGCAGGATGAACGTGCCGCCGTTAGCACGGGCGAAAGCCCAGTTATAGATAGCGGTGCGGGCGCCGCCAATGTGCAGCTTGCCCGTCGGTGAGGGTGCAAAGCGGACGCGAACGTCTGATGCCATGGAAATCTCCTCGATTGCAGGATGGATGTCTAACCGCTCCAGTATAAAGCATCAAAGCAACCTCCGCACAAAAGGCACCGACCTACTCATTGGGGACAGACTTAAATGACCATTCTTTGGGCAACCTGTCGGCACTTAGGCAAGGCTGGTCATTTATGTCTGTCCCCAATGAGTAGGTGCGGAAAGGGTGTGAATGTTTGATTTACGCGCTATGATGTGCCCTTGCATAGAGAGCCCGGCGGAATGGTAACGGTCGCCGGGACACGTTTTTGAAAGGACAATCATGTCAGGAGAACTTCGTTCCATCCCGCCCCAACACGGGTCCTTTGTTTTTACGTCGGAGTCGGTGACCGAAGGTCATCCCGATAAGATCGCTGACCAGATCAGCGACGCCGTCCTCGACGCAATCCTCGCCAAAGAAATAGAGCTCCAGGAGCAGGGCTACATCGCCCCCAACGGCGTGCCTGCCAACGTGGAGAACGTCCGCTGCGCCTGCGAGACCCTCGTGACCACCGGCACCGTCATCGTCGCCGGCGAGATTCGCACCCAGGCCTACGTAGACGTTCAGGAAATCGCCCGTGGCGTTATCCGCCGCATTGGCTACAACCGTGCCAAGTTCGGTTTTGACTGCGACACCTGCGGCGTCATGAGCCTCATCCACGAGCAGTCGCCCGATATCGCCCAAGGCGTTGACGAGTCCTTCGAGACCCAGACCGGCGCTACCACCGACCCGATCGACCTGATCGGTGCCGGCGACCAGGGCATGATGTTCGGATATGCCTCCAACGAGACCAAGACCCTCATGCCCATGCCGCACTACCTGGCAAGCCGCCTGGCCGAGCGCCTGGCCGCCGTGCGCCACGACGGTACCCTGCCCTATCTGCGTCCCGACGGCAAGACCCAGGTCACCGTGCGCTACGAGGAAGGCAAGCCCGTCGAGGTCACGACCATCGTCATCTCCACGCAGCACGCTGCCGAGATCGAGGACATGGGCAAGATCAAGGCCGACCTCATCGAGCACGTCATCACCCCGGTCATGGCCGCTGAGAACATGCCGTGGGATAACGCGGACATCTACGTGAACCCCACCGGTCGCTTTGTCGTGGGCGGCCCCATGGGCGACACGGGCCTCACCGGCCGCAAGATCATCGTCGACACCTACGGCGGCTACGGTCGTCACGGCGGCGGTGCCTTTAGCGGAAAGGACTGCACCAAGGTTGACCGCTCCGCCGCGTATGCCGCGCGCTGGGTCGCCAAGAACGTGGTCGCCGCCGGTCTGGCCGACCGCTGCGAAGTCGAGCTTGCCTACGCCATCGGCGTTTCCAAGCCCCTCTCAATCATGGTCGACACCTTCGGTACCGCGCATGTTGCCGAGGACAAGATCGTCGAGGCCGTAGAGAAGACCTTCGACCTGCGACCAGGTGCCATCATCCGCGACCTAGACCTGCGTCGCCCCATCTACGAAAAGACGGCAGCCTACGGTCACTTCGGCCGCGAAGACCCCGACTTCACCTGGGAGAAAACCGACCGAGTCAAAGAACTCAAAGCAGCCTGCGGCCTGTAATTAAGAACCGCCAAGGTTTCAACGACATAAGCGCTTAAAAAAGAAGTACCGCTCCCAACCGGTACTTCTTTTTATTTAAACGGTGGTGAAGATGCTTCGATATGAGCCCACGCTGCGTCACCAGCTAATGAATTTTGCAGCACACGCGCCTCTACCATGTATCTGTCTCTTATACACATCTCCGAGCCCACGAGACATGCGCAGA
>UQPL01000084.1:0-7964 GCA_900542895.1 uncultured Collinsella sp.
CATGTCTCGTGGGCTCGGAGATGTGTATAAGAGACAGGTGACGACATGGCCGAGGCCGTTGAGGATGCGTTCCGCTACGACCGTCTGGTGCTCGCCTCCATCACCTATCAGGGCGAGATCTTCCCGTGCATGAGCACCTTCATCCATACGCTCGCCGAGCACGCCTACCAGAACCGTACGGTGGCGCTCGTCGAGGCCGGCTCTTGGGCACCCGCGGCTGCCAAGGTTATGACCAAGGAGCTCGAGGGCATGAAGGACATCACCCTGGCGCAGAACAAGGTGACCGTGCTGGGCTCGCTCAGCGACGCCTCGCGCGCTCAGATCGAGGTTCTCGCCGACGAGCTTTCCAAGTAGCGACACGTTCACTTTTGACGCTCAACCATCACAACCACCACAAAGGGGACAGGCACCTTTGTGGTGGTTTTTATTTAGTTGACGGCGATGATGAGGGCTGGACGTGCGCCGTCGGCGGTCTTGGCGATTGAGGTGGCGACGGCGCTTTCGGGGTCTCGGTCCATCACGATGGCGTCGACATCGGTCAGCTCGGCAAAGCGGTACATGCCGCGTCCGTTAACCTTGCTGGCGTCCATGAGGGCGACGCTTTGATGGGCCGCGGCGATCATAGCCGTTTTGGTCTCGGCCATCTGCGGAAAGTCGGTCGTAAAGCCGCAGCTGGAGACAAAGGCGCCGGGGCACATGACGGCCAGATCGGCATGGACCATTTGGAGCGCCTGCATAGTGAGCGGTCCGTACAGATAGCGATGGCCTTTGCGCAGCGCCCCGCCCAGCATGACGACATCGACCGAGGGCATGCTCTCGTCGATATAATCGGCGATGGTAATGTCGGCCGTGATAACGGTGATGCCGTTACGCTGATCGAGGAGCCGGACGAACTCGAGCGCCGTGGTGCCCGAGTCGACGAGCAGCGTGTCGCCGTCATTGACGAGCTCGATGGCGCTTTGCGCGATGGCCTGCTTGGCGGCGACGTTGACATTGATGCGGCGATCCTGCGTGGAAACAGTCAGACGCTTGTGGAGCGATACGGCGCCGCCATGCGTGCGGCGCAGCTTGCCTGCTTCGGCGAGCGCGTCCAGGTCGGCGCGGGCGGTAACGGAGGACACGCCAAAGGTCTGGGCGATTTCTGCTACCTGCACCGAGGCATTATGCTCGAGCATTTCCATGATGGCGGCACGACGCTCATCGGCGAAGGCTCGGGTTGTTGCGTGGGCCATGGCTGCTCCATTCTCGGCAAAATTTGCAGGAATTGTGTTGACTCTATTTTCGTTCATTTTCTTTTTGAGTAAGAAAACACCTTTCGATTACTTATCTTTTCTATAAAAGAAAGACGTTGAACGCCCAAAATTCAATATCGAACATGTCCGCTCGGCTCAAATTCCTTCCGTTTACTTTTCAAAAACGATTGTATTGACCTGCATGGGCTCAATATCTCGCACGTGTAAAGCCACTGAATTTCATACAATGAGCGCAGCAAAACGCAAGGTAAAACGCCTTGTGAACAACTACGCCCGATGTCCAGATGCGGGCGAGGGAGAGGAGCAAACGCTCATGGCACTTGTTACCACCGAAAAGATGCTCAAGGACGCTCAGGCCGGCCACTACGCCGTCGGTGCGTTCAACGTCGAGAACCTCGAGTTTGTTATGGCCGTTCTGGCCGCTGCCGAGGAGACCAAGTCCCCCGTCATCATGCAGACCACCCCGGGCACCATCAAGACCGCTGGTCTGGACTACTTCTACGGCATGGTCAAGGCTGCTGCCGAGCGCGCTTCCGTGCCCGTCGCTCTGCACCTCGATCACGGCGATGGCTATGACCGCTGCATGCAGGCTTTCCGCACTGGCTACACCTCTGTCATGATCGACGGCTCGCACGAGTCCTTCGAGGACAACATCGCCCTGACCAAGTCCGTCGCCGACGCTGGCCGCGCCATGGGCGTGCCCGTCGAGGCCGAGCTCGGTAAGGTTGGCGGCAAGGAGGACGACGGTCCCGCGGTTGAGGGTGAGAGCCCCTACACCGATCCGGCCGAGGCCAAGGAGTTCGTCGAGCGCACCGGCTGCACCTCCCTCGCAATTGGCGTTGGCACCAGCCACGGCGTGTACACGAGCGATCCGCACATCGAGCAGTCCGTGGTCAAGGCCATCCGCGACGCCGTCGACGTGCCGCTGGTTCTGCATGGCACCTCCGGTGTGCCCGATGAGCAGGTTGCCGAGGCCGTGAAGAACGGCATCTGCAAGGTTAACTACGCCACCGAGCTGCGTCAGGCCTACACCAAGGGCTTCATGGCCTACATGGCCGAGAACCCCGCCTGCTTCGATCCCAAGAAGCCGGCCAAGGAGGGCATGCGTGAGATCACCGAGCTGGTTAAGATCCGCATGACCAACCTCAACTCCGTGGGCAAAGCAGAGTAACAGCAAGGGTACTCTGATCCCACCGGACGGCTTGGGCGGGTCCCCGTACTTAGTTTCCAAAACGTCCTCGCGCATGAAGGCCCCCGTTGCCTCGCTTCTACGAAGCGTTGGCAACGGGGGCCTTCGCGCTGCGGAATGATTTTGGAAACTAAGTACGGGGACCCGCCCAAGCCGTCCTGCTCGATCGCCCTTGTGGCGTTGGGGCGGAAATGGGTGGGGCGTTAGGGCTTCTTTGTTGATGGGGACTAGTATGCCCGGGCTTGGTTGGGGAATGACTTGTTTAGGGATGCTTGGAGCTTTTCGAACGATGCTCGCAAGTTGTGGCTCTGGTCGGTTGAGCGTTTGGCTTTTGTGGTGGGGGAGTCGAGGAGGCCGTTTCTCTGTGTCGGGGGGAAGGAGAAAAGGTCTGCATGTTTTAGGGATGGCTGCTGTGCTGCGTCATTGGAAGAATGCATGCTTATGCGGCCTCCTCGATGTCCACCAAAAGGTTGCGCACGGGGTGTGCTGCTAGGTCCCGTGCGTTGGCAGTATTATGGCGCGGCTGCTGCAAAGAAGCGCTAAAGAAAGGCTTAACCTGGTTTGGTGTTACGATGAAACCGCAGGTCAAGGCTATTGAGTAACACTCTTGAAAGGTTTTGAGCTTAAGGGCTTTCTAAGGTTTGTGGCGTAGACGTGGCGCGGACGTGCGGAGCGTGTGAATGCTCGCTGTTAGCGTTGCGGTGCCGCGGCACGCACCTGCTCGATGACCTTTTCCATCGTGGCGTCGATGCGGTCCTTTTTGAGTTCGCATTCCCAGATGGTTATGGGTGTCCAGCCCATTTCGGTGAGTGCTGCCACGGCGGCGCGGTCGCGTTCAACGTTGCGACGGAACTTTGCCTCCCAAAACTCAACGTTGCGCTTGGGCTGGCTCGGATTGCACTTAGGGCAGCGGTGCCAAAAGCAGCCGTTGACGAAGATGGCGATCTTGCGCCCGGGAAAGGCGATGTCGGGTTTTCCGGGCGCCTTCCATTCCAAGCGATAACCCGTAAGGCCCGCTGCGCGCAGGCGCTGTCGTACGAGCAGCTCGGGCTTGGTGTTGGCGCGTTTGTTGCCCTTCATGGACTTTTTGATGGCGGCGCGACGGCGCACCAGTTCGCGCTCGTCGGCGGAAAGGTCCGAAGTATCGATGCCGTCGAGCAAGCCGGGCTTGGGACGCTTTTTTCTGTGTCGCTTAGGTTTACGTTTGGGCTTGGTAGCAGATTCGTCTGCCGCGGTGGCCTCGGCGCCATTAGCCTCGAGCCGGTCTTCCTTCAGCTCAATCAGGGCATCGATGAGCCCCTTGTCTGCGGGCATCCATTCCACCGTGGCAAGCGAGGTGCGCGGAATCCAGCGGATATCAAGCTGGCGGTCATGCTTCTGAGGCTCATCGGATTCATCGGCGAGCGAGCAGTAGTAGCACTCCATGGAGAGATGAAAATCGGGGTAGTCATACTCAACGGTATAGAAATCGCGCAGGTTGGTGACTTTTACCTGCAGCTCTTCCATGAGCTCGCGGCGTACGGCGTCCTCGGGCGTCTCGCCGCGCATGAGCTTGCCGCCGGGGAACTCCCAAAGTCCCTGCATGTCGCCGTAGCCGCGCTGCACGGCAAGCAGCTCGTCAGATCCTTCCTTGCGAATGATCCCAGCGGCAACATGAACAGTCTTCAACAGGAGTCCTCTCTCAACATCAACACGTGGCAGGGTAGCTACCCGTACCTTACACAACGGTAAGGCAAGCGTAAGCCATATCGATGGTAGCCGACTCGTCTTCTTGCGACTATAGATGCCGTAGACTAATTGCAAGAAAGGACTCGGTATGCAAACCACGCACATGGCGGCCCCGGTACTGGAGGTCGCGCATCTCGAAAAGGTATATGGAGCGCTGGGCAACGTGACCCGCGCGCTCAACGACGTCAGCTTTACCGTCAACCGCGGCGAATTTGTTGGCATCATGGGCGCTTCGGGCTCGGGCAAGTCGACCCTGCTCAATTGCGTCTCGACCATCGATAGCGCCACGAGCGGCACGATCCGTATCAACGGACAGGACGTAACGCGCATGAAGCAGGCCAAGCTTTCGCAGTTCCGCCGCGAGGAGCTCGGCTTTATCTTCCAGGACTCCAACCTGCTCGATACGCTCACGGCACGCGAGAACATCGCCCTGCCACTCACCATTGCCCGCACAAACTCGGCAGAGATCTCGACCCGCGTGCAGGATGTGGCCGCGCGTCTGTCTATTAGCCAGGTGCTCGACAAGTACCCCTACCAGATGTCCGGCGGCCAGCAGCAGCGCGTTGCCGCGGCTCGCGCGCTCGTCACCGATCCCACTATGATTATGGCCGACGAGCCCACCGGCGCTCTCGATTCCAAGAGCGCCCGCCTGCTGCTCGAGAGCCTGGAGGCCCTCAATCGCCGCCTGCGCGCCACCGTGCTCATGGTCACGCACGACAGCTTTGCCGCCAGCTACACGAGCCGTGTGCTGTTTATCCGCGACGGCAAGATCTTCACCGAGCTGCGCCGCGGCGACACCGACCGCCGAGAGTTCTTCGACCGCATTATGGAGGTCGTTGCCATGATGGGCGGTGAGGGCTCCGATGCTCTGTAAACTCGCTTGGGGCAACGTCCGCCGCGCCGGCCGCGATTACCTCGTCTACCTTTTGACGCTCACCCTGGGCGTCACGGTCTTCTATGCCTTTAACACCATCTCGATGCAGGTCGATATCGCCGGAATCGATGAAGAGGGCTTGGCGCAGGTTATGGGCAGCATACTCGGCTACCTGACGTACTTTTTGGCCGGCGTCATGGCCTTTTTGATGGTGTATGCCAATAACTTCATCATGAAACGCCGCAAGAAGGAGTTTGGCCTGTACCAGGTGCTCGGCATGGGGCGCGGGCGCGTCGCCACGATCATGGCGCTCGAGACCGTGATAGTATCGGTCGTGGCCTTTGTCGCCGGCATTGTGCTGGGCGTGGGGCTCTCCCAGCTCATGACGTTCTTTACGGCCTCGCTCTTTAAGACACAGATCGCCAATTTCCACTTCTTTTTCTCGGTGCATGCGTTCAACCTGACCCTTGTCTGCATGCTCGTAATGTTTGTGCTCACGTTACTGCTGAACCTGCGCGCCGTTCGTCGTACCAAACTCATCGAGCTTATGGGTGCCGAGCGTCGCAACGAGAGCATCAAGACACGCAACCCCTGGATCGCGATTGCCATCTTTGCCGTGGGCGTGGTGCTTGTGGGCGTGGCCTATTACCGTCTGCTACGTGATGGGTTCCCGCTAACCGCGACGGACAGCAAGCTGCAAGAGGCCATGAGCCAGTTTGGCATTACGACCGCTATGGTTACCGTGGGCACCTTTGCGCTGTTCTGGGGACTCTCGGGCATGCTTATCAAGCTGCTGCAGAGCCTGCGCAGCGTGTATTGGCGCGGCCTCAATATGTTTACCGTGCGTCAGCTTTCGGCCAAGGTCAATACGGTGTGCTTTTCGATGGGCGTCATCGCGATGATTCTGTTTTTGGCCATCACCTCGGTGACGTGCGGTATGTCGATTGCCAACGTGATGAACGAAAACCTGGAGCGCTATAACCCTGTTGACGTGTCTCAGACGTATGTCTATTACACGCCCGAAACGCTCGACTACTACAAAGAGTACGTCAATCCGTCTGATGTAGCCGATCGCATGGTGCTGGCCGATACAACGGTCGATTTGTACCCCGCATGGCACGGCAAGGGCAAGTCGGCGGACAACAACGACGAGACCGGCAAGAAGGTCGATATCGCCGATGTTGCCGGTGAGCATGTGCAAATCGATTCGTATCTGAGTTACCCGTTTGGCGGCTCGAATCCTTCGGTGACCCCAAGTGAGATGTGCAAGATCATAGGCGAAAAGCTTCCCAAGGCGTTCGGGGGTAGCAATGCCGATGCGATGGGTCTGTTTGTGACGCCGGCGAGCCAGTACAACAAACTGCGTCAGATGGTGGGCGAGAAGCCGGTGCACATTGGCCGCGACCAGTACTTGCTCACGTGTGATATGGGCGGCGAGCTGGTCGACCTGTACACCAAATACATGGCCGGCGGCCATACCCTCACCTTGGGTGGGCATGAGCTCAAGCCCGCAACCGATAAGTCGGACGAAGATACGGCGGCCATCGCCAACTCGGCGATGGGCAATAATCCGGGTACCGTCGTCGTTGCCGACGAGCTGTTGTCCCAACTTAATCTGCAGCCGTATTCCAGTAGCCTGCTCGTTAACTACAAACAGGGGATGGATACGACCGAGGCAGACGAGAGCATTAAATACACTGTGCTCGACAATCTGCTCGTTGACGGCAAGGAGCCGGGGTCGTGGGGAATCTTTATCACACGCTCCGAGATGTACACGCAAGCAGCGCAAATGAACGGTCTTATTAGCTACCTAGCCATCTACATCGGCTTTGTATTGGTCGTTGCATGCGCGGCGATTCTGTCGATCCAGCAACTCTCCAACGTGGCCGACGGCAGTCGCAGCTATCGTGTGCTGGCACAGATCGGCTGTGAGGACCGCCAGATTCGCCATTCGGTGATGGCGCAGCAAGCGGTATTCTTCCTGTTCCCGCTGGCAGTGGGCCTGGCGCACTCCTTTGTGGCACTTAAGGTGATCATAGAGCTGGTGAGCATATTCGGAAATATGAGCATCGGCGGCACCGTGGGCCTCACCTGCGCGATCTTCCTGGCAGCCTACGGCGGCTATTTCCTGGTGACCTACCTCATGAGCACCGGCATGGTACAAGCCGCCATAGCCACCCGCTACAGCGAGTAACAAGCGGGCAAAACCGTCGCAAAATTAGAGGCGTATGACCGCCGCGAAGGGACCAGGGGCCCTTTCGCGGCAGTTTTTGCCAATCTGGTGCGTCTCAGATACAAGTGAGTAGACTTTTTTGAACCCGCCGAGTACATCGCGACAAATGATCTATAAAACTGCAGGTCAGAGCTGTGGCGTTTTGGGGCGTGCTCGGCCTTCTGCAAAAAACCTACTCACTTGGTTTTCCTGCTAGAAGACCGCCACGAGGGAAGGCAACTCCCTTACGTCGGTTTGGACGTTTGCCCAGATAAAACTTGCCAAAATAAACCTGTCCCTTTTTGGCAGGTGGTTTCAGCTGAACGGCGGGCGGTGCGGCTTGGGTGTGCGGGCTCATAATCTGGGGAAACCGAACAGATTGGGGGCTTGTATGATCGATTCGAGGGGAAACGTGCGACCCGAGGGCATGTTTAACAGAGTGCGCCTGGCCCCCGAAGCCCGGCGCGCATACGATACGCGAGGGGTAGTCGTTGGGGACGTTCTTAAACGACTAGTCAAACAAGAACGTCCCCAACGATTACCCAAAAGGAGCGTCTCCAAGTGCCAGCTCTGGCAACGACGCAGGTAGAAAAACGTCAGCGAAAACCCGCCAGAGCGAGCAAGGTGCCTTGAAGCGAGGCGGCATTGACCTTCTGGTCATGCCGCCGAAGCTGAAAGGCAGATTGCCGCTCTGGCGGGCTTGCAGCG
>UQPL01000085.1:0-7847 GCA_900542895.1 uncultured Collinsella sp.
CCTAAGCCTTCGTCGGCAGCGTCAGATGTGTATAAGAGACAGGTGTTAGACACGGGTCCCTTCACGCTGATACTTCGTTTTAGTTGTTTGCCTTAAGCTACTCGTCACTCAAATCGACAGCGAAGACTGACGTCGGAAGCGATACCTCATTGCCTCCGCCGTCCCGCATCTGTCTCACGACATTTTTTGCGCGCTCGACAATAAGCTCCTCAAGCTCTTTCTCGCTCACGCGCTGAATAATATCTCCCGGTTGACAATCAAGCTCATCACAGATATCAAGAAGCGTCTTTAGGCGAATAGCTTTTATCTTTCCGTTTCTAAGCTTTGAAATATTAGCCGGAGTATGCCCCGTCGCCCGAATCAGATCAGCGCTGGTCTTTCCGGTCTTAAGCAGCTGCGTCTCAAGCTCGATGATGAGATAGCTCATGTTTCCTCCTACACAAGCTCGTCAGACTGCTCTTGGAGCAGCGAGGCATAACTCCAGATCGCCGAGATAAACAAGCAGACAACTGCGCCGATAAACGACCCCGCATCAAAGGTAGCGCCTTGGCAAATCTCAATAACGAAGGAATGAGGCACGATGTAAAGCTCCAGTCCGCCAATGGTGAGATTGACCGATCCATAGGCACCAACAAACGAAACCGCAGTGTTAACAGCAAAGGCAAGTGCAAGAACACGGATAAGCCGCACATGTGCCCTGGTAAAGGGCGAGACGCCCCGCGAGATGTTACGGCTGATCCCGCACAAAACGACAAGCGAAATACCCACAACGAGTGCCAGGCACAGTCCGCTTGGGATAACGATGCACCCGCCATTGAGAAGCGTCACGACACCAAAAGAATCGACAGAAGCAACGTTTTCAACCGCATACCAAATCACGTAAACAACCAACGCGGCAAAAGCGACGAGCATCCCTGCAAAAACGGCTGCCATGCAAAAACCAAGCTTCCTGATATTTTCGCCCGCCTTGGCCATACGCTGAACGCTGTTGGACATACACTCACCCTCATCGACTCTATCGTTATTCGAACAGTTTATCGAACAACGATATAGATTGCATACGGAAAGCCCCGCCAGTGCGCATAGGCCATTCACTAATCGGAAGGGGTGAGAGTGGATTTTTGGACACGTATCGAACGAGAGTGGATAATCTCCCACTTTGAGGCCACCACCGAGCCTAAAACGGGAGATTATCCACTCTCATTGTCATCAAAGCACGCAAGCTCTTATTCGGCCGCTTCGCGCAGGGCCGACATCGTCGCCGCATATTGCTGCTGCAGCGCATGCATCCCCTCGCGGGCGCCGTCAACGGCATCGGCACCGCGCAGCGCTTCGGTCACCACGACCGCCGGCTCGTACAGATTATCGAATCCCAGGTTCTGGCTCACGCCCTTGAGCGTGTGCGCTGCCATAAACGCACCTTCGGCGTCTCCTGCCGCCATGGCGGCCTCCAGCTTGTCCATGCTCTCGTCATCCAAAAACTTGAGGGCAAAGCGGGCAAGCATTTCCTCGCCCATCAGCCGAGCGCACGCGTCATCATAATTAGCGCCGATCTTCTCATACGCCTCACGCATGGAAATCATGGATTAAAAACTCCTTTGTTCAAACTAAATCGTGGGAAACGCGACAACGTCGGCGGGGCGTGCCAACGTCTCGGCAATACGGTCTTGTACCTCGAGCAGGCAGTCGAGCAACAGTGGGTTAAAGGTACCGCACTTACCGTCCAGGATCATCTGGATCGCCTCCTTGTGCGGGATAGCGTCCTTGTACACGCGCACGCTCGTCAGCGCATCATACACGTCGGCCACCGAGACCACCTGCGCGGCAATGGGAATCTCGTCGCCCTTAAGGCCATCGGGATAGCCCTTGCCGTCCCAGCGCTCGTGATGCCAACGCGCAATCTGGTACGCATATTCCATAAGCGCATTGCCGACGTGATGGCGGCCCAGCTCAAGCAACATGTCGGCGCCCATCGTGGTATGCGTCTTCATAATCTCGAACTCCTCGGGCGTAAGGCGCCCGGGTTTGTTGAGAATCGCATCGTCAATCGACATCTTGCCGATATCGTGCAGCGCCGAAGCCAAGGCAATCGTGGAGCGTTCCTCATTGTCGAGGGAGATCGTGCCGCTACGCTGGACCAGACAGCCAAGCAGCAGCTCGGTCAGCTTCTCGATGTTCGTAACGTGCCTGCCGCTCTCGCCGTTGCGAAGCTCCATGACGCCGGCCATGATGTCGATGAGCATGCGACTGTTCTTGACGCGCTCGTTGTACTGCTGGGACAGCAGACTCGTCAGGCGGCGCTGTTTGGCGTATAGGCGGATGGTGTTGCTTACACGGCGGCGCACGACACGGGAGTCAAACGGGCGGTTGATATAGTCCGAGGCGCCCAGCTCGTACGCGCGCAGAACCATATCATCGGAATCTTCGCTCGAAATCATGATGAAAGGCAGATTGTCGATACCCGATCGGCGCGACAGATCGGCCAACACCTCAAAGCCGCTTATGCCCGGCATGACAATATCCAGCAGCACGAGCGACAACTCATCGCCATAGCGGTCGACCATGTCGAGCGCCGTACGACCGTTGTCGGCCTCGAGGATGCAATACTCGTCCTTGAGCATCTCGTTGAGAATGGCTCGGTTCATGTCGGAGTCATCGACAATAAGCACCAAAGGCTTTTCGCTTTGGAAGGCTTCGATGGAATCGGCGTCGGTCACGACCGTACCGGCTTTTGCCTTAGCGCGGCTCAATAACTGGACAGCGCGGCCAACTCCCTCATCGACCGTCTCGCCATGAATGCGAACGCCACCAACACATGCCGTCAAGCTCACGTACTCATGGCCCGGAACAATCGTGGCATGAACGGCATCGGACACCTGATGCAGGCGACGGGTGAAGTCATCGGAGGGAATATTGGGCATGACGACCACAAACTTGTCGCAGCCATAGCGCACGAGCTCGTCAGTCGAACGAATTCCGCTGCGTATGGCTGTCGCCACAGCACCGAGCGCAAGGTCGCCGGCATGACGGCCACACGTATCGTTGAAGACCCTAAAATCATCAAGGTCGATCACCGCAACGCCGGCATTCATGCGGGCGCTACGGAGCTTTTCCTCGTAATATCGGCGATTGCGCACACTCGTCAGCACATCGGTGTAGACGAGGTCCTCTTCTGCAGCCTCTTGCTCATCGATCGGACGCACCATCAGCAGGACGTGAGGCTCGCCCTCAACCTTCAGAGGGCGCAGGCGAGCGCGGTACTCGGTACCATCATTGAGCAGCTGCTCCGACACCTCATCGGAATCTGCCAAGGCCTCAAGACTCGACTGACGCAGACAAGGGCACCGATTGCCGGCGAGCAGGCAGTTAGGCTCGCTCTTAATCTGATCGGCCGACAGCAAACGCACCACGGGGTAGGTCTTCGCGACGCGGGCGACCTCGGCGGCAGCCTCCTCGTCGGTTAGATTGACCTCGTGATTATTGAGCATATGGGGCCCTTCCTATCGTTACGCACGGCAACGGTGCATATCAATTGGTACAAGGGTAACATCTAACAGCTGAAGGCAAACGCGCGATTATCGTTACATTTTTATGACCTGGCAAACGGCGGTAATGGAGCCGCGGGCGCGCGGTTATGGGCGCATTCGTTAACAATGACGAAACGCTAACAGCCCCTCTCCCCGCAGGTCATCGAGCGTGCTAACGCTCCAAGACGTCGCGAACGGCGTTTGCCGCCGTAACGGGGCGATCGCGCAAACCGTTATGCGCGCCCGGGATCGTCACAAGGGGGCATTCGAGATATTCGGCAGCCGCTCGCGTGCCAGCCTCGCGAGGTGTATCGACCGAAAGCTCGCCCAAAAACACGGCCGACACCGCCTTTGACGCGCGGGCGCGCTCCCAGTCGGGAGCATATGTCATATTTGTTCCGTATTCATTGGCCATAAAGCAACGACCATTGCGCAGGGCATGTTTGACTTCCGCTTCGGTCGTCCCAGGAGCCTCGGGGTCCAAGTCGCCGAGAGCTCCCAAGAAAAGCCGGAGCGCCCTTGAAACCTTTCCAGCTGCAATCATATCGAGCAAAACCGGAGCTGCGCCCATACCGACGCCTTCGGCCGACACAGCCGGCTCATGCAGAATCGCACGGGCGACGAGATGAGGTTCGGTGCGAAGAAGCTCCAGCGCCACCAACGTACCGGCGCTATGCGCAAGCACATTTGCCGAAGCGCCAACGTGTTCGATCACGGCTTGCAGATCGGCGGCCTGAGCGGCAAGATCATAGCTGCCGTCTGCCGCATCGCTGCTGCCACCGCAGCCGCGGCGGTCGTAGGCAATTACGCGGTAGTTGCGGCTGAGCTCACAAGCGATACCGTCGAAAAATGTGCCGTCGACACAAGCGCCGTGCACGCACACCAAGGCAGGAGCATCAGGCGACACATCTGGGCCGGCATATTCGCGACAGGCAATCGTGGTGCCCGCATTCTCGACCGTAAAATCCATGTTGTGCCCCCATCATCAATGCTCATCCGGTTGCACGTCAGTGCGGTTGGACGGACCCGTATTGCCTTACGCCTTGTTAACAGATTAACTGTACCCGACCCGAGGCTTTTCATGGCACGGCATAATGAGCGACGTGAAAAAACGAAACTTGTAAAGCAAGAGCCCACACCTTGCTTTGGAGCCGATGCTATGCTTAGGCACAATTGTCTTGAGGAGCATATGCCTATGTCTACGTTTTTGAATGCCAGCCCCATCTTTGGGCCCGTTCGCAGCCGTCGCCTTGGCCTCTCGCTCGGCGTCAACATGATGCCGGCCAGCGGCAAAATCTGCACGTTCGACTGCATTTACTGCGAAAACGGCCTCAACGCCGAGCGCCCCTGCCATGAGCCGCACAACACAGCTGCCGTGGTACTCGACGCGCTCGAGGCAAAGCTGCGCGAGATGGCAGCCGAGGGCGAGCTCCCCGATGTGATCACCTTCGCAGGCAACGGCGAGCCCACCGCCGCACCGGAGTTTCCGCAGGCCATCGCCGGCGCCGTCGCGCTGCGCGACGAGCTTGCCCCAAACTCCAAGATCGCCGTGCTCTCCAACGGCACGCGCGCCGACCGCCCCGAGGTGCACGACGCGCTCATGATGGTCGATGACAACATTCTTAAGCTCGATACCGCCGACTCGGCGTTTATCCAGCTGCTCGACCAGCCCGTTGGCCCCTACGACGTTGAGCACCAGATTGAGACGCTCGCAAGCTTTGACGGTCACGTTATTATCCAGACGATCTTTTTGACCGGTGAGTATCTGGGCAAGCCCATCGACAACACCGGCGAGGAGTACGTTGCCCCCTGGCTCGCGGCGCTTGAGCGCATTCGCCCACAAGAAGCGACCATCTACACGGTGGCGCGCGAGACACCAATCGCCGGCCTTGCCAAAGCAGCACCCGAGGCCCTCGACGCCATTGCCGCGCGCGCGCGTGCCCTCGGCATTCCCTGCCAGGTGAGCTACTAACGCGCAGCTGCCCTGTGAGTGGGCTATACTAGCTGCGAATGAAAGGAAGTTAGCCATGTTTGACAATGGACCCGTGCCCGGCCGCAACGACGCCTGCTGGTGCGGCAGCGGCAAAAAATATAAGAAATGCCATAGCGCCTTCGATGAGCGCCTTGAGCGCTTGTGGGAAGAGGGCTGGGAGGTTCTGCCCCGCACGCTCTACAAGACGCCCGCCGATATCGAGGGCATCAAGCGCTCGGCCGCCATCAACGTGGGCGTGCTCGATTACGTAGGCGAGCACATCGCCGCGGGCATGACCACCAACCAGATCGACCAGATGATCTATGACTACACCGTCGAGCACGGCGGCACGCCGGCCGACCTCAACTATGAGGGCTACCCCAAAAGCGTGTGTACCTCGATCAACGACGTGGTCTGTCACGGCATCCCCTGCGATACGGACGTGCTGCACGAGGGGGACATCATCAACGTCGACTGCTCCACGATCCTGGACGGTTACTTTAGTGATTCGAGCCGTATGTTCTGCATCGGCGAGGTCTCGGCCGAGCGCCAGCGCCTGGTCGACGTCACTCGTGCCAGCGTGGAGGCGGGTCTGGCCGCCGTCAAGCCGTGGCTGCCGCTGTCCGTGATGGCCGAGGCCGTACAAAAGACGGTCGAGGACGCCGGCTTTAGCGTGGTGCGCGAGTACGGCGGACACGGCATCGGTAAGGAGTTCCACGAGGACCCGTTTGTGGGCTTTACCACCGAGGCGCCCGATGTGGACACCATCATGGCCCCGGGCATGGTCTTTACCATCGAGCCCATGGTCAATGCCGGAGCGCCCGACATTAAGATCAGCAAGGGCGACGGCTGGTGTGTGCGCACCAAGGACGGTAGCGATTCGGCCCAGTGCGAGGTACAGCTCGTGGTGACCGAGGACGGTTACGAGCTGCTCAGCTGGTAGCTGTGGATGCGCCGGATGCCGACGGGCACGCCCGTCTTGCATCCGGCGTTTTATTTGAGCGTTTTGCCTGATAAAACCTGCCAAAATTAACCTGTCCCTTTTTGGCAGGTCGAGCGGAGAGGACTGCTTGTGAACATCCTGGTTTTGTTGCCTGTCAACGACCGTCATCGCGCAATTCTTGAGTCGAGCGCTCCGGGCGAGGACTTTATCTACACGAGCTCCAACGCCGCCACGCGCGAGCAGGTCGCCGATGCCGACGTGATCTTGGGCAACATCGACCCTGACATGCTCACGGCATGCGAGCATCTCCAGCTGTTGCAATTGCAGACCGCCGGCTATGACGATTACCTGGCCGCCGGCACCGTGCCAGCCGACGCCAAGCTTTCCTGCTCGGTGGGCGCCTACGGCCAGGCCGTGAGCGAGCACATGTTTGCCATGGTCCTTTCCATGATGAAGCGCCTGCCCGGCTACCAGGACCTACAGCGCGAGCATCGCTGGGAGGACTTGGGCCCGGTCACCTCGCTCAAAAACGCCAATGTGCTGGTGCTGGGCGCGGGCGATATCGGCGGCCACTTCGCCACGCTCTGCCGCAACATGGGCGCGCACGTCCGCGGCATCAAGCGCCATCCACTCGTCTACCCCATTGTGTTTGAGGGCATGGACGGCATGGACGCTCTGCCCGAGCGCCTGGCCGAGGCTGACATCGTCGCATCCTTTATGCCCAGCACGCCCGAGACCCGCGGTCTGGCGAACGCCGAGTTCTTCGCCGCGATGAAGCCGGGCGCCTTCTTTGCCAACGGCGGCCGCGGCGATCTTGTGGTTGCCGACGACTTGGTTGCCGCCTTGGAGTCGGGACATCTCGCCGGCGCCGCGGTCGACGTCACCGACCCCGAGCCGCTGCCTGAGACAAGCCCCCTGTGGGATGCGCCCAACATGCTCATCACGCCACACGTCTCCGGCTGGTTCCACCTGGCAGCCACGCTCAACAACGTGGTCGACATTGCCGCAGAGAATCTGCGTCATCTGCAGGCCGGCGAGACGCTTCGCTGCTGGATCGAACATTAGGGGATCTGTTCCGGCGTTTTAACAAACGCCGGAACCACTCGACGCTGCGAGCCCGCCAGAGCGGCAATCTGACGTTCAATCGTCGGGCATGGCCAAAAGGCCTATGCCCTCCTCTTTCACGTCACCTTGCTCGCCCTGGCGGGCTCTCGCTGACTTTTGCTCTACCTGCGACGTTTCGCTGGCGCCAGCTTTATCTGCAAGCCTTAGCAGTTCCATCTTGCTGTTGGCATTGCGGCATTTGCCCAGATAAAACCTGCCAAAGTAAACCTGTCCCTTTTTGGCAGGTTTTAGAGCTCCACGCTTTCGGCGCCGTTGATGGTTAGGTTGCGCTCGTAGAAGG
>UQPL01000086.1:0-7827 GCA_900542895.1 uncultured Collinsella sp.
ACTTAGAGTGTCCGGACATACGTGTCTCCTATCGGTTTCGACCTAAAGCCCAGCGTGGATGCTCGGGCAATATAAACAAACGTCGTTATGATATACCTACTGGCCTGTGAGATAAACAAAAAAATGAAGGCGTCGTGATGATGCAGCCCCTTGGCACAAAGCAGCCTGACCCCAATGCGCCAATCTTTGGTTAGGTACACAGGCGGTCGCTGCGGGTGATCGTGGCGCCGATGGCGAAAGGCATGCATGCAATGACCGGGTACAGGTAGCGCATGTAGGTCGACCCATTACATGGACCAATCAGGCACACAGCGAGCACACCCAGCAGCGGTATCCAGATGGCCAGCGCGCGCCACGAATGGCGGCGCAACAGGTAGACCACCACGACGATCATGATCCACACATAGGTGGCCGAACTCATGGTGAGCGAGATAAACGGAATGCGCTGCACCGCCACGCGGTACAGGTTAATCAGGTGGTCGCACCAGCGCACGGCTTTGCTGTCGACCGGATGGAAGTCAAAGTACTTGAGGTTATCTGGCTTCGCCATGATCTCGGCACTGCGCGCCGTGCTGTAGACCCACGCATCGCGAGCGCTCGGATAGAAGTACCCGTAGTAGTTATTGACGAGCGCCGAGATATAGCACTCGGGGTCCTTTTTGAACATCTGGGCCCACACCTTAAAATAGGCCTTGATGTCCTCCTGCGAGGCGTACTCATTGAAGCAGTTTTTGACGGCATCCGATTTGTCGGGGTTGTAGCGACGGCCCAGGTTCTCGTACTTAAGCACGCGATCGATCACAGCGCGCTCCTCATCGGTCACCAAGCCGTCGCAGGGAGCTTCCTCAATCGTGCCATCGTCTTTGACCTTGGGGTTAACGCCCGAATTAAGGCCGTCGTGCTTTTGGACGAAGCGCGCCGTCTGCTGAAACGGAATCGAGAGGATCTCGCGCTTGGAGCCCGGCGTGATATCGTGCGCCGGCATAAATACCTTGGTGAAATACATGTTGGAAACAAGGCAGAGCGCGAGCACTGCGAGAACGCCGACCCAACGGAAGCGCGGCGTGGCGTACGAGGGTGCGCCCCCAGACTGCTTGGCAACGCGACGGGCCGCATGCGCGTCCCAAGCGCAAAACGCCGCCGCGATTACGCATGCCGCCAGGGGAAACACCAAGCCGCCGTTGCGCAAAAACGTGGAACCCATGGCACCCAGCACGAGCAACAGCCAGTCGTGGCGTGCAAAGAGCACAGGCGCCTGTTCGCCCGCGCGCTCGGCATTGGCATCGCGACGGGGCAGGCCACATGCCACGAGCTTGACGGTCTGAACGAGCAGCACCAAAAACGCATCGGCAAACAGTACGTCTTTGGTCAGCAGCGCCGCATAGTTGGAGAACATCGGCATAAACGCAAAGAACAGCAAGATGACGCCACGGACCGGCAGGCTCACGCCCAGCTTGCGCAGCGAAGATATGGAATAGGCCATGCAGGCGGCCGTGATGACAAATTGGGCACAGGTGTAGATGGCAAGGCCCGCATTGGCGCTGCTGAATAGCGAAAGCCCCAGTTGCACACATGAGCCGATGATGGCCGTGTGCACCACCGGATGATGGCCGTTGAGCAGCACGTTGGGGTTAAGCAGGCGCAGGTAGTCGCTCGTGCCGTTGGGATAGTTGAACCATTGGCGGATCTGCGCGCCCGTATCTCCCATAAAGAGGCCGGGCAGCGAGGCGATAAGCGTGGGCGCCCAGACAATCATGAGGACAAGAAACGGCCCGACAAAGGGATGGACCGAGAGCACGGCGTGGGCAACACGCCACACGCGACCAAAATGTGCCTCCGAAAACGGGATGCGGTGGGAGCTCAACCAATCCAAAAACTCAAAAGCCAGATAGAAGGCCACAATCGCCAGAAGCATCCAGCCCGCGCCGCCAATCCAGGCGCAGATAACGCGTGCCTTGTCGCCCAGCACAATCTCTGCCGAATCGGTAAGGTCGTAGCTACGGCCGAACACCATGCAAACGGCAAAGAACAGCGATGGCAGCACGACCGACGGGCGCCAAGCGTCACCGCGGCCAAAGAACACATAGCGAAACGGCAGCGTGAGCAAGCAGGCAAGCGCGAGCAGCATCACTGCGTCGGTATGGCCGGCAAACGAGAGAAGTACCTCGTAGCACACGTAGAGCGTGCCCGTCGCCTTGGGGTCGATCGCCAGGACCGCATTGCTCGACACCGGGGCGGGATCGATGGAAAACGCCGTAGTCGCCAGCAGGGCGAGCAAAAATGCGATGAGCGTCTGCTTGGCGGGATAGCGCTTAAACCAAACGATGCGGGCGGCGTCGCGCGCAGCCGTTGCGGAGAGGTCGGAATCCTTCACAGTCCGAATACCCTTTCTAGAAACCTGCCAAAAAGGGACAGGTTTATTTTGGCAGGTTTTATCTGGGGAAACGTTACGGTTCTGCCATCGTTGCCCGGCAAAACCACCACAAAGGTGCCTGTCCCCTTTATGGTGGTATGTGGTGGCTAGGCGTCGAGGTAGATGCGCTGGGGGCGATTGCGGTGTCGGGCGAAGATGATGAGCGCCAGGCCTGCAATCACGAGTGGCAGACTCAACAGCTGACCCATGGTGATGACGCCGCCCAGCAGATAGCCCAGCTGGGCATCGGGCACGCGCACAAACTCAACGAGGAAGCGGACAATGCCGTAACCCATCACAAACACACCCATAAACGTGCCCTGGGGCAGCAGCGGTTTTTTGCGGCTGAGCACCTGCAAGATGCAAAAGAGCACAATGCCCTCGAGAAATGCCTCGTAGAGCTGGGAGGGATGGCGCGGCATATCGCCCGCGGTGCCGCCAAAGATCACGCCCCAGGGCAAATCGGTCGGCTTGCCCCACAGCTCGCCGTTGACAAAGTTGGCGCAGCGCCCCAGGCACAGGGCCAACGGAGCACCGATGACCGCGAGGTCGGCGATAGTCCAGGCATCGAGCTTGTACATACGGCACACGAGCACGCCACCGATGATGCCGCCCACCAGGCCGCCGTGGAAACTCATGCCGCCTTCGTTGGTGGCGAAGATCTCGAGCGGATGCGCCCAGTAGTAGCCATCACCGTAAAAGATGACGTAGAACAGGCGGGCGCCAATGATAAGGCCAAAGACCACACCGACCACGACGCTCGTCAGGTCGTCGACCGTAATGTCGAAACCCCAGCGACGCTGCGTGCGATACATGACGACCGCCGTGAGCAGAGCGCCGACCACGTAGGCCAAGCCGTACCAGTAGATGGTGATGGGCCCCGCCGAAATCGCGACGGGATCAAGCATATGGTAGAGGTCGTTGAGCATATCGGTCCCCTTGCTCCCTACATACAAATGCGGCCGCGGGCCTTGCGGTCGCAGCCGCATATTTGGGCGTAACGTCTATGCGGAGTACGCCGTCCGCAGCTTTCGCATCTTAGAACGGCGCGTACTCGTCGTACAGGTCCTCGGTCTCGCCGGAGGCATTGACCTGCTCGACACGGGTAACGCCGGGTACGTGCTCCTTGAGGATACGCTCGATACCCATGGACAGGGTCAGTGCGCTCATAGGGCAGCCGGCACAGGCACCCTGAAGCTCAAGCTGGACGACGCCCTCGTCATCGACGCCCACATACTCCATATCGCCGCCGTCAGCCTGCAGGTTGGGGCGGATCTCCTCAAGAACCTTCTTAAGCAGCTCTTCGTTAACAGCCACAGGGGCTCCTTTCTCACAATAACGCGGGCGCGCCCGCGGACAGAGCTATGTTACTACAGCCGTGTACCCGCTCACGAGCCGTCCATGCGCGCGGACACGACTTTCACGAGCAGTCAATTTGGGACGGGGCTTTTTTAGCTGCTTTTGCCGGCGGCCGGCGCTAGCACACGCTGCCGCTACTGCTGAGTTTGTCCCCCGGTGCCGATGTGGACATCGACGATAACCTGGCGGTAGCTGATGCCGCAGGAGTCGAGAATGCGGCGACTGATGCGGCCGTCGTCGGTGTCGGCGTACTTATTGTCCAGGTAGACAACCTCGCCCACGCCCACCTGCGCCAGGATCTTGGCGCAGTCATGGCACGGGAACAGCGTGACGTAGACCGTGGAACCCTCAAGGTCTTTGAGCGAGCCGCGGTAGTTGAGCACGGCGTTGGCCTCGGCATGGACTACGTAGTTATGCTTGTCCTGCAGCGGGTCATCGCTCGTGCCCCACGGGAAAAAGTCATCGTTGAGTGCCGAGGGCGTACCGTTGTAGCCCACCGAAAGGATGCGGTGGTTGGTGCTGGCGATGCACGCGCCCACCTGCGTATTGGGATCCTTGCTGCGGCGCTGCGCGGCGATGGCCACGCTCATAAAGAACTCGTCCCAGCTAATAACGTCGCGGCGCTTGCCCGACGTGGTTTGATGAAGATCGTCCGACATGGCAGACACCTCCGAAATCGCAATAGTTTGACCCATTGTAGCAGGTGGAAGGTGGAGACGTTTTTGTCCCACCGCCCCCATCGCTACGCGCGACGGGGCTTTTGATTGATGCGGTACAGCTCGGCGAGACCCCGTAGCGTCAGTGCGTCGTCTACCGTCAGGCTGTGACCGACCAACGCCGCGAGCGCCTCGGCATCGTCGCCGGTGATGACGATGGGCACGCTGCCCTCCCCCGCCGCCTTGGTCGAGCGCATCTCGGCAAGCACCATGTCGAGCATGCCGTCGATGCGGGCTACCTCGCCCAAGACCACGCCCGAGCGCATCGCCTCGCGCGTGTTACGGCCGATTACATGCGTGGGTGCCGAGGGCTCAACCTGAGGCAGTCGCGCCGCAGCGGCCGAGAGCGAACGAGCGCCGAGCGCCAGGCCCGGTGCGATAACGCCGCCGACAAAAGTGCCGTGTGCGTCGATGACCTCGATATTGGTCGTGGTGCCCAGGTCGATCACAATGCACGGCGAGCCGTAGACGGCGCGGGCAGCCACGGCATCGGCGATGCGGTCAGGGCCGATCTCGGCCGGATCGTCGTAGTGCACAGGCATGCCGGTCTTAAGTCCCGGCCCCACGGTGAGCACGCGCCCCGTACAGGTACGGGAAAGTGCTGCCTTCCACGGGCGCTCGAGCGCCGGGACTACACAGCTCAGCACGGCCGCGCCGGGTACGAGCACCCCGGGCACACCCGCATCGGCGGCAAGGGCGCCCATGACCTGCGCAAGTCGCATGCGCGCTTCGTCGGCCGTAATACGGGCCGGCGTCGTGATCTCGCACGTCGCGAGCGGGCGCTCCTGCGCCGCAGCCGAATCCTCGGCAAACAGGCCAAAGCGAATGAACGTGTTGCCCACGTCGACCGTCAATATATATGCGCACCCATTAAGCATCGTCGGCGCTCCTTTCGTCTGTCCAGCAGTATATCGCCTACCTAAACCAGTCATCCCAAAATGACTAGCTTGCGGCTATACTGGTGCGCGGTCGTGCGCGAGCTCACGCGGCGGCCCTTGGTAACCCGACTTCCCGCGCCGTATCCGTAGCGGCGCTCCCGGGGGAAGCGGATATACGCAAAGGAGTTCTATATGAGCAATCCCTCGAACCGCACCTCGATGCGCGGTCAACTCACGCTGCGCGGCGTCGTCATCGGCGTCCTTGGCTGCGTGATCATCACGGCAAGCTCGGCCTACACGGCCCTCAAGATGGGCGCCCTCCCCTGGCCGATCATTTTCGCTGCCGTCATTTCGCTGTTCTTCCTGAAGCTCATGGGCAACGCCAGCCTCAACGAGGCCAACGTCACCCACACCATCATGTCTGCGGGCGCCATGGTCGCCGGCGGCCTGGCGTTTACCATCCCGGGCGCCTGGATGTTGGGCTATGCCGACCAGATCAGCTGGCTTGACATGTTTATCGTGGCGCTTGCCGGCACCATCTTGGGCCTTCTGGCGACAGCGCTCATCCACCGTCACTTTATCGTGGACGCCGCGCTGGAGTTCCCCACCGGCAACGCTGCAGCTCAGACCCTGCGCGCCACCGAGGCCGGTGGCAAGACCGGCAAGCAGCTCTTTGGCTCCATGGCCATCGCAGGCATCTATAGCGTGCTTCGCGACGCCCTGGGCATGGTGCCCAGCATGCTGTGCACGCTCAATATCCCCGGCGTGACCTTTGCCATCTACAACTCGCCCATGTTACTGTCCATCGGCTTTTTGGTGGGCTTTGCCCCCGTCGCCTTCTGGTTTGCCGGCGCGCTGCTGGGCAACTTTGGCATCATCGTTGGCGGTACCGCTGCCGGCCTGTTCGATATTGTGACCGCGCAGGGTATCGTCAAGTCCCTCGGTATGGGCCTTATGATGGGCTTTGGCGTCGCCGTCGTCCTTAAGGACATCCTGCCGCAGGTCGCCGGTATCGTCCGCGGCCTCGCCGCCGACAGCTCCACCGACACCGACGAGCAATCGCTCATCTCGGGCTCGCTTAAGCTCGACGCCGGCATCATCGGCCTGGGCACCGCCGCCATCGCCGTGATCGTTGCCATCGCGCTCGACCTCGGTCCCGTCCCGGCCGTCATCGTCACGCTGTTCACCTTTGTCACCACCATCATGAGTGCGCAGAGCTGCGGCCAGACGGGTATCGACCCTATGGAGATCTTTGGCCTCATCGTCATGCTCATCGTGGCAGCCTTCGCGCAGCTCGCACAGGTCAAGCTGTTCTTTATCGCCGGCATCGTGGCCGTGGCGTGCGGCCTTGCGGGCGACGTCATGAACGACTTTAAGGCCGGAGCCGTACTGGGTACCAACCCGCGTGCACAGTGGGTCGGCCAGGCCATCGGCGGCATCGTGGGCGCCCTGGTCGCTGCCGCCGTCATGGTCGCGCTCGTCACCGCCTATGGTCCGGACGCCTTCGGCCCCGACAAGAGCTTTGTGGCCGCACAGGCAAGCGTGGTCGCCACCATGGTCTCGGGCATCCCGAGCGTGCCGTGGTTCGCAGGCGGCTTTATCGCCGGCATCGTCATGTACTGGCTCGGCATTCCGGCCATGATGATCGGTCTAGGCGTGTACCTGCCGTTCTACATGTCGCTCACGGCCTTCCTGGGCTCCTGCGTCAAGCTCGCCTACGACAAGTGGGCCGCACACCGCGACGCCGAGGCCGGTCTTTCGGACGAGGAAAAGGCCGCCAAGGACGCCGCCTTCCAGGAGCAGGGCCTGGTTGTCGCCAGCGGCCTGCTCGGCGGCGAGTCCATCGTCGGCGTTATCCTGGCGTTTGTCTCCGTGGGCTTGAGCCTGCTGGGATAAACCCAACAATAACGTAACCGCGCAGAGCGCGAGGTCGGAGACCATCCGGCCCCGCGCTCTTTCTGTATCTGCCGAAACCCTCGGCAGTACTCGCATGTGGCGCGTCTTCCTTTGCCTGCTCGCCTAAGTTCCATGTCAAGATGACCGCCCCGCCCGTCACGGTGTAGAGTACATCCTGCGAACGCACCCGCGTTCCTACGGCAATACGAGGTGGACATGGAACTCGATAAACAACAGCTCAAGCGACTGCGCGAACGCCATCATCGGCGCCATGGCATCCGCCCCGCCCACAGCGAGGCCATGGAGAACGCAAGCCGCTTTCTAAAGCAGGCATTCAACATTCGCGAGGGACGCGCGCCCTATCACGTGATTCGCAAGCGCTTTGTAAACGGGGCGCGGCTGACCGGCTCTCACCTGTGCATTCTCATCATCGCCATGCTCATCGCGAGCATCGGACTCGATATCGACTCAGATATCGCCATTGTAGGCGCCATGCTCATCTGCCCGCTCATGGGCTCGGTCCTTGCCATGGCATACGGCGTTGCCACGCTCGACCGCGAGATTA
>UQPL01000087.1:0-7731 GCA_900542895.1 uncultured Collinsella sp.
ATTCGGGAGCGCCGACCTCGATCTCCTCGCGCCCCGCCATAAGCTCGCGCATCTTAGCGCAAAACGGCTCCTGCTCCCCCGCTTTAAACACCAAATGAATCGTCACGGCATCCGTGTAATCGGTATCCGAAACCTTGGCACCCGAATCCTGCGCCAAACGAAGCGCCTGCTCATACTGCGGATAGGTCACATGCACGTCAACAGGCACGACACTCGTCATCTCGACGATCTGCCCGGCCTCCTGAGCCGCAGCCACCGCCGCCTGCGTCGCCGCGGTATAGGCGCGCACCAAGCCGCCAGGCCCCAATAGCGTGCCGCCAAAATAGCGCGTCACCACACAGCAAACATTTTTGAGCTCTGCACCGCGCAACACCTCGAGCGTCGGCATACCGCTCGTGCGGCTCGGCTCACCGTCATCGCTCTGGCGCTCGCGTCCATCGACCAAAATACACGCGGGAACATTGTGCCGAGCGTCGTAATGACGCTTACGAACCATCTCGATAAAGGCATTCGCCTCATCCTCGGACTCAACATGGACCAGCTGGGCAATAAACCGGCTCTTGCGGTCCACAAACTCGCCCGAAGCCTCAATATTCGACTGCAGAGTAAAATAGCTGTCCAACAAAGCCCCTCAACAACAAGCAAAGCAACAAACAGCCTCAATAATACGGCAAAGTCCGTACCGTTAACCCCGATAAATAGAACGGCAACGCCAATGACCAACCAAAGACAGCGAGACGGCGTCAGCTGAGTCGATTTGGCCCGAAAGAGGAGGGAGCACGCCTTATGGCGGCGACCGACGAATGAGCGCCAAATCGGCCAGCTGACGCCGTCGAAGGCGAGAACCCGTCAGCGCGAGCAAGGTGCCTTGAAAGACGAGGGCATTGACCTTATGGTCATGCCCGAAGGCTTGAAAGGCAGATTGCCGCGCTGACGGGTTCGCAGCGTCAACATAGTTGCCAAGTGGGCCTATAAGCCGGGTTCTGTCGTGAACGGTCATTTATCTTGTCTGCACGTTACCGTGCAGCTCCACGCACGCTACCCGAACGCGGACCGGGCCGGCCCATAGCGTTCCTATTCGCGCTTGCTCCGGATGGGGCTTGCCAAGCCGCCGTGTTGCCACGACGCTGGTGGTCTCTTACACCACCGTTTCAGCTTTTCCCTTTACGCCTTGCGGCGCAGGTGGGAGTCTTCTTTTCTGCGGCGCTTTCCGTCGGATCACTCCGCCCGGCCGTTAGCCGGCATCCCGCCCTCTGGAGCCCGGACTTTCCTCACGCGTGCTGCAAGCAGCACATCGCGCGACCGTCTGGCCCACTCAGCAGTGCAAGAGTGTAGCACACCGTTGCCGCAGGCAATGGCACAACACAAGCGTTCGACACGATAAACCAAGAACCGCGCCATGCAGTACAATATGTTCGTCGATGGGCAACGTCGTCAGTCGAGACGCGGCCGCGCTCCGCACCCCTCCGTCTACTCGGTGCGTTCCCGCCTCCTCCCCGAGGCGGGATGTCGGCATTTTTTCATGCACCGACAACCAAATAGCCTGTGGATGGCATGAGCAGCATCGTGCATCTCGGCACCAAATACAAAAAGGGACCCGTCCATTACGGACGGATCCCTTAAAACAAGTGATCGTCAAACCGATTTACTCGGCGTCGGTCTCCTCGTCCTTCTTCTCGGAAGGCAGCGGGGTAACCTCGATCTCGACGCCCAGAGTCTCAGCAGCGGACTTCATGGACAGAGAGATACGACGACGGTCGAGGTCGATCTCCATGACCTTGACCTGAACCTTGTCGCCCACGTGGGTAACCTGAGAAGGCTGGTCGACGTGCTTGTTGGCCATCTCGGAGATGTGCACCAGGCCCTCGATGCCCTCGCCCAGGTCGACGAAAGCGCCGAACGGGACAAGCTTGGTCACAGTGCCCTCGACGATAGCGCCGACGGGGTACTTCTTGACCAGTGCGCGCCACGGATCCTCGGTGGTCTGCTTGAGACCCAGGG
Source organism: uncultured Collinsella sp. (assembly GCA_900542895.1). Classification (GTDB taxonomy): domain Bacteria; phylum Actinomycetota; class Coriobacteriia; order Coriobacteriales; family Coriobacteriaceae; genus Collinsella. Next base: position 2,002 of record UQPL01000087.1, read on the forward strand.
AGATGCGCTCGCGGTTGAGATCGACGTCGAGAACCTCGACCTCGACCTCCTGGCCGACCTTGACAACCTCGGAAGGATGATTGACGTGGTTCCAGGAGAGCTCGGAGATGTGGATGAGGCCATCGATACCGCCGAGGTCGACGAAGGCGCCGAAGTCGACGATGGAGGAAACGGTGCCCTGGAGACGCATGCCAGACTTGAGCTTGGACAGGATCTCGGAGCGCTCGGCCTTACGGGACTCCTCGAGCACGACGCGACGGGAGAGGACGACGTTGTTGCGGTTGCGGTCCATCTCGATGACGCGAGCCTCGATGCGGGTGCCCATGTAGGAGGTGAGGTCCTTGACACGACGGAGGTCGACGAGGGAAGCGGGCAGGAAGCCACGCAGGCCGATGTCGAGGATCAGGCCGCCCTTAACAACCTCGATAACCTCGCCCTCGACGTTCTCGCCAGAGTTGAACTTCTCCTCGATGCGGTTCCAAGCACGCTCGTACTCGGCACGCTTCTTGGACAGGACCAGACGACCGTCCTTGTCCTCCTTCTGGAGAACCAGAGCCTCGATGGGATCACCGAGTGCAACGATGTCTGCAGGGTTAGCGTCCTTTCGGATGGACAGCTCGCGGACCGGGATAACGCCCTCGGACTTGAATCCGATGTCAACGAGCACCTCGTCATGCTCGATCTTAACGACAGTGCCGTTAACGAGATCGCCCTCATCAAAGTCGGTAATCGTACCGTCGATGAGGTTGTTCATCTCCTCCTCGTTGACATCGTCAAGAGAGAAAATGGACGAGTTCTGAATCTCACTCAAAGGTGGACCCCTTTCGAACTACGGGGCCCCGATTGCTAGGACCTACAGAAGGGTGCGACAAGCACACAACGTTTAGGAACACTCGGGAGCCGACAGATACTAATGTGACGCTTATGCAATCACGTTCGTATAGGTTACGGGGAAATGAGTTCGATTTCAAGCGTGAACTGCGATTTTTTACTCGTGTGGAGACTTTTTCGTAATCTTATGAACACACGTCTCCGCAACTTGACGATAACCAGCCAGGCATTCGGCTTTGGGGTAAAGTATCCGGAGCCAACGACTCTAGATCAAATTTACGAGAAAGGTGCCCGCGTGCTCAAAGCAGTCGTTTTCGATATGGACGAGACGCTTCTCAGCATCAACCTCAACGCGTTCATCCTTCGCTATTTTAAGGACGTCTCTTCGATGCTCGCGGATATCGGGCGCCGCAGCCGCGGTGGCACGATGGCACGCCTCGGCACCATCCTGGTCGACCTCAACGCCAATCGCCGCAGCGGCACGGACAACCGCACCAATCTTGAGTTTTACCAAGAAGAGGTCGAGCGCCGATGCGGGATCTGCCTCTCCGATCCCCTCATCTACGAGGCGTTTACCTACTATGACCACGAAGTTCTTCCGTACAAGAACGACGATGTCATTAACGCCCACGCTATGCCGGGCGCGCACGCCGCGCTCCAGGCCGTACAGGACGCTGGACTGCGTTGCGCGCTCTTTACCAACCCCAGCTTTCCCCAGGGGGCCATCGAGTGCCGCATGGGCTGGGGCGACCTGGCCGACGCCCCCTTTGAACTCGTGACGCACATGGGAAACGCCACCCGATGCAAGCCCGATGCCACCTACTATCTAGAGCAGCTTCAGGTGATGGGGCTCGAGCCACACGAGGTCCTTATGGTGGGCAACGATCCCAAACGCGACTTCCCGTCCCCTGATTGCGGCATCCAAACCGCCTTTGTGGGCCAGGGCAAGCCCAGCCGAGCCACCTGGCGCGGAACCATGGAAGACTTCGCCCGCGACTTTAACGCCGTAATCGAAGCCTTCTACGAACACCAAGTAGCCGACGAACTGTCTTAACAGACCTGGGTTTTGCCGATCATGATGTTGAGGATCTCGACGTCGGTATCTTTCATACCCACACGGCCCACGTAGCCCATGCTGGCGATTGTCTGCTCAACGGTATCCTGGATCAGGCCCTCGCCGGCGCGGAAGCCGCGACCCTGCATGGCCATATCATGGCCCAGAATCGCCGCATCGACGGCAGCCGAGATCTTGGCGGCACAGCTCGCCTTGGCGCCGTCGCACACGATGCCGCCCACGTTACCGAGCGTATTCGAGACCGTCGCGCCAATCTGCTCGCGCGTGCCACCGCACAGCCAAGTAATCGCGGCGCCGGCGCCGCACGCGGCGCAAATAGCACCGCAAAACGCCGAGAGCGCACCAATATAGCTCTTGATATGCACGGCGATAAGATCGGACAGCATCACGGCGCGCACCAGGCGCTCGTGGTCGCAACGCAGGTACTCGGCATACTCCATGACGGGCAACGCACAGGTAATACCTTGATTGCCCGAGCCGCACACAATGGCGACCGGCAGCGCGCAACCGTTCATGCGGGCGTCGGACCCGGCGGCTGCACGGGCGCGGGCACGGCAGGCGACGTCATCGGCACGAGCACCCAGCAGCGTACGACCCACCTCGGCGCCCCAAGCGTGCGCAAGGCCCTCGGCACTGATCGCGCCATTCAGCTCAATCTGACGCTCAACGGCAGCGCGGGCGTCCTCAATGTCACCGTACTCGATAAAGTCGATGATGGTCTCAATCGACATGGGCGTGTCGGCGTTATCTGCCGCCCGCTCAGCCACAACGCGCTCGGCGCAGGCGGCGCACTCCCCCGCCGACTTGCCGCATACCGGAATACCATCGAGCGTATGGCACGTGACATTGGTGTGGTGGTCGGTAATCTCGACGATCGCGGTATGGCCCCCGGCCGTCGCAGTCACCTTGATGTAGAGGTTGGGCACACCCTCGACAAGCGACACATCGCAGTAGCCGGCGTCGGCGAGGAGCTCGGTCACGCGAGCACGATCTTCGTCGTCAACGCTCTCGAGCACCTCGAGAGCGCTCTTAGCGTCGCCGCCCACGGCACCCAGCACGGACGCGGCCTCAATACCGTGCATACCGCCCGAGTTGGGCACGGTCACGCTCTTAACGTTCTTGATGATGTTGCCCGAGCATGCAACATCCATATGATCGGGTTCGCAACCGAGCGTCTGACTCGCCAGCGCCGCTGCATAGGCAACGGCAATGGGCTCGGTGCAGCCGAGTGCACAGACAAGCTCGCGGTTCAAAACATCGCAAAACGCGGCATCACGGATGGAATCGGTAGGCATAGGTATCTCCTGCTTGCATAACGGGCTAGGCTCTCAAAAAATGTTAGTTCCTTTATTTGATAACAATGCATCAAAAACCGCAACCATGGTTCCGGCGGACGGCGCTCAAGCGCAAACTGACGACATTCATTCACGAGAAGCCAGTCTTGTTGCCTGCTAAAGCGTTTGACCAAAAAACGCTCGAGCGTTTACGCAAAAGTCGCGCTATCATGCAGTCGAACGCGGTAAACACCTTTAGCATTTGCGCCGCACAGACCAGAGAGGAACCATCCATGAAGATCGGTATCGGTAACGACCACGCCGCCGTCGAGCTCAAGAACATCATCTCCGAGCACCTGAAGGAGCGCGGCTGCGAGGTCGTGAACTTTGGCACCGACACCTCCGAGAGCTTTGACTACCCCATCGCCGGCTACAAGGTGGGTAAGGCCGTTGCCAACGGCGACGTCGACCTGGGCATCCTCATCTGTGGCACCGGTGTCGGGATTAGCCTGGCTGCCAACAAGGTCGAGGGCGTACGCGCCGTCGTGTGCTCCGAGCCCTTCAGCGCCAAGCTCTCCCGCATGCACAACAATACCAACGTGCTCGCCTTTGGCGCCCGCGTCGTGGGCTCCGAGCTCGCCAAGATGATTGTCGACGAGTGGCTCGACGCCGAGTTTGAGGGCGGTCGTCACGAGCGTCGCGTTAACCTCCTCAACGAGATTGACCACACGCGCGGTCTCAAGGTCGTCGACGAGGCCTAAACAACTCAGTGCCACAAGCTAACAGCAGGGGCCCGCTCGGAACTCATGACCGAACGGGCCCCTTCATAGATTTTGGAATAAAAGGGCGCCGCGGATGGAGTTCCGCGGCGCCCAAGCCACACGCTAACAGCTTTAAGGAGTCAAAGCTGGTTTAGCCAAAGAAGCGCTTGATCTCAATCTCGGCGTTCTCCAGGCAGTCGGAGCCGTGGATCACGTTGGCGTTGACATCGACGGCAAAGTCGCCGCGGATGGTACCAGGAGCAGCGTCAAGCGGATTAGTAGCGCCCATGAGGGTGCGCATCTTAGCAACAGCGGAGAGACCGGAAACGACCATCTTGACGACCGGACCGCTCGTCATAAAGTCACAGAGACCGCCAAAGAAGGGCTTGTCGGCCAGATGGGCGTAGTGCTCCTCGACGGTAGCGCGCTCGAGCGTGGTCATCTCCATGCGCTCGATGACAAGGCCGCTGCGCTCGATGCGAGCAACAATCTCGCCGATCTTGCGGTCGCGCACGGCGTCGGGCTTAATCATGATGAAGGTCTTCTCGATAGCCATAAGGTAGCCTTTCAAGTAGGTTCGCGCGTGCCCAAGTCCCATTCCGGCACCCGCCTGGACTGCATCGTAACAGAGTTTTAGCTGCAGTTAAACAAAAAGCTGTTTATTGAAACGTTGCAATTTATTAAAGCGCTCCATATGTGTCACTTCTGTTTCGAAGCCCGATTAGAGTACCATCCGACTGCCCATCAACCGCATCGAGCAGAGCAGACGGTCGGTTGCCGCCCGCGAACGTACCCCCTTCACAACCTGCCCAAAGGTCCTACAGAACTTCTCGACAAGCCCCTCCCCCATAGCAACAAAATACGGACGCTCACATCAGCAGACGTCCGTAAAGCAAAAAATGATTCCTCAATAAATGGCAAAAACAGCTTCGGCCAAACCCTTACTTTATCCCGTGGCCCATCTCGACGACCTTGGTCAACGATCCAAAAACGCCTTCGTCGGCAACGAGTTGTGCCTCGGCACGCTGCAGCTGCACGGCAACGGCGGCAGGGGCGGTACCGCCCTCGGTCGTTCGCGCAGCAACGATTGAGGGGATGTCGAGCGCCTCGGTAATGTCGCGCTCAAAGAGCGGGCTTGCCTCCTGGAACACCTCAAACGGCAGGTCCTCAAGATTGCAGCCACGCTTCTCGCACATCAGGACCAAATGGCCCACCACGGCGTGTGCCTCGCGGAACGGCAGGCCACGCTTGGCCAGGTAATCGGCAACATCGGTGGCGGCAAGGTGCCCCACGCCGCACTCGCGCGCCATGGCATCCTCGTTGACGGTCCAAGTCGAAATCATACCGGCCATAACCGACAGGCACTGTATGAGCGTATGGGCAGTATCGAGCGCGCCCTCCTTGTCCTCCTGCAAGTCCTTGTTATAAGCGAGCGGCAAGCCCTTCATGGTTACGAGCAGCTGCACCAGGTTGCCATAGACACGGCCGCTCTTGCCGCGGATAAGCTCGGCAAAGTCGGGATTCTTCTTCTGCGGCATGATGGACGAGCCGGTGGAGTACGAGTCGGAAAGCGTGATAAAGCCAAATTCGGAGCTCGACCAGAGCACGATCTCCTCGGAAAGACGCGACAGGTGCATGGCCATAACAGAGCCGGCGTAATGCAGATCGAGCAGGAAATCACGGTCGGAAACAGCATCGAGTGAGTTAGGAATCACGCCCGCAAAGCCAAGTTCGGCAGCCGTCATCTGGCGATCGAGCGGATAGCTCGTACCGGCAAGCGCGGCAGCAC
>UQPL01000088.1:0-7626 GCA_900542895.1 uncultured Collinsella sp.
AGATCTGCGCATGTCTCGTGGGCTCGGAGATGTGTATAAGAGACAGCTTCCGAGCCGCTTTAAAAGAAAGGGGGCGAGGTTTAGGGCACGCCCCCTTTCACGATAGAGAGCTAAACCTAGCCGCGGACCTTCTCGACGACGTCCATGGCCTCGTGGGCGATCTGCTCGACCTTGGAGAAGTCGCCGTCGGCAAACAGGGCCGGCTTGACCATCCAGGTGCCACCGCAGGCGATGATGGCGGAGGAGCTCAGGTACTCCTCGACGTTGGCGGTGCTCACGCCGCCGGTAGGCATAAAGCGGTGACCGACAAACGGAGCGGCGAGGGCCTTGATGGTGTTCAGGCCGCCATACTGGGACGCGGGGAAGAACTTGGTGACCTTGAGGCCCAGGTTCTCGGCTGCGGTGACCTCGGAGGGGGTTACGGTGCCGGGAAGGACAGGCAGGTCGATGTCGATGCAGTGCTTCACAACGTCCTCGTTGTAACCCGGGGAGACGATGAACTTGGCACCGGCTGCGCGGGCCTGCTCAACCTGCTCGACGGTCAGGACAGTGCCGGCGCCAACGCACATCTCGGGCTCGGCCTCGGCCATAGCGGCGATGCACTCGGCGGCGCAGGCGGTGCGGAAGGTGACCTCGGCGGACTTCATGCCAGCTGCCATAAGGGCGTGGGCGAGCGGAGCGGCGTCCTCGACCTTGTCGAGCACGACGACCGGCACGATGCCCAGGGACTCAAGCGTGGTGTAGAACTGATCGAACATAATGTTCCTTTCGATGTATGGCGCGCATGGGCGCGTGATTGCCAAATATGCTGGTCAGGAGCCGATTTTGGATTGGTTATCGGAGGCACTGCTTGGGGTTCAAGCAATTCCAAAACCAGCTGCTCGACCAGTCATGTAGGGAATGCCAGGCAAAACCGGAATGGGACTGGTGGTTTTGTCCGGCCGGAGGAATCGGGGAGCGGGCCGCAGGGGTATGGGATTGGAAAGCTGCGGCCCGCGGAATGGAGACGGACTAGCGCGCGACGCGGGTGCCACCGTCGGCGGCGGATGCCACGGCTGCGATCTCGTCTGCGGTCACCAAGTTGGAATCGCCCTTGATGGTGAGCTTGAGGATCGAGGCTGCAATCGCGTAGTTGACGGCGTCCTGCGGGTCAAAGTCGTTGATGAGGGCATGGACGAAGCCGGCGTTGAAAGCGTCGCCGGCGGCAACGCCCTCGAGCACGTGCACATCGTGAGCAGGGGAGAACCAGCACTCGCCGCTCTCGGCGTCAAAGAGCATGCCCATCCAGATGGAGCGCTCGACGCAAGAGATGTTGCGGACGACCGAGGCGACCTTTTTGCAGCCGTACTCGGCGCAGATCTGACGGGCCATCTCGACGTAGGTGTCGCGCTCCTCGATGCCATGGGCAAGGGAACCAGAGACGCAGGTCATGCCGAGGCCGGCGGGCGCATCCTCGTCGTTGGCGATGCAGATGTCGACGAGCGGCAGGAGTTCCTTCATGGTGGCCTGCGACTTCTCGGGCGACCACATCTTGCCGCGATAGTTCACGTCGCACACGGTGGTGATGCCCTTGGCGCGGCAGGCGGCGAGCGCCTCCTTGCAGGCGGCGGCCATCTCATCGGAGACGGCGGGGGTCACGCCGGAGAAATAGAAGACATCGATGCCCTTGAGGATCTCGTCCCAGTCAAAGACGTCGCGTTTGGCCATGTTGATGGCAGAGAACTTGCGGTCGTAGACGCAGCCGTTGCCGCGCTGCGAGGCGCCGACCTCAAACACATAGGAGCCAAGACGGTCGCCCTGACGCACGACGCGCGTTGTGTCGACGCCGTAGGCCTTCAGCGAGCGCAGCGCGCACTCGCCTAGGCGGTTGGCCGGGACAACGGATACGTAAGCGGCCTTGTCGCCTTGGTAGGCCAGGGAAAGAGCGGTGTTGGCCTCGGCGCCACCGTAGCGGACGTCAAACTCGGTTGCCTGCTCAATGCGCAGATGATCTTTGGGCGAGAGCCTCATCATGATTTCGCCGAAGGTAAGAACCGTTTTACCCATGGTCGCGCAGCTCCTTCTTGCTCGTGCGTACACCTTTGATATGGCGTTGGCACGGAGGTGCCAAGACGGTAGGGTACATCTTTGCACCTCCGCGCCAACGCTTGCCGAAATCGGTTTACGAAATCGGTTTCGTTTCGAGTTGTAGTATACTCACCTACAGCGTTTTGCAAGCGAGATTTTTAAAAAAATGCCTAAAATGGCTCAGACTGCTGACAATTGGGAAACGGGGTGCGCCATGGCGCAGATGAGAATCAAGGACATTGCCGCCGAGGCGGGTGTGAGCCCGGCCACGGTCTCGCGCTATCTCAACAACCGTCCCGGGCAAATGACCGAGGAGACCCGCGCCCGCATCGCCGAGGTCATCGAGCGCACCGGCTATCGCCCACGTGCTGCCGCGCGCAATCTGCGCAGCTCGCGTACCAACCTCATCGGTGTGATCCTGGCCGACATCGCCAACCCGTTCTCGAGCGCCATGCTTGAAGGACTTTCCGCCAGCGCCGCCGCGCGCGGCTGCTCGCTCATGACGGCCATTAGCGGCAACGACCCCGCTAAGGAGGCCGAGTCGCTCGCCAGACTTATCGATGCTGACGTGGACGGCCTGGTCGTCAACACCTGCGGAGGCAACGACAAGGCGATCGCCGCGGCCGCGGGGCGCCTGCCCGTTGTGCTGCTCGACCGCGACGTTGCCGACGGCGGTGTCGATCTGGTGACATCTAACAACCGTGAGCTGGTCGCTGGCCTGGTAGACGCCTTGACCGCCGCTGGCAGCGAGCGCCTGTGCCTGCTCACCGAGGCAAGCGACGACAGCCCCGTGCGTCGCAAGCGCGCCGAGGCCTTTACCGACGAGCTTTTGCACCGCGGCCTTGCCGGCGAGGTCGTCACCCTGGCCGACGGGGGCGCCACGGGCGTCGGCCGCCTGGACGAGACCATCCGCGGCTATGCAGGTAAAAAGCTCGGCCTCATTGCTGTCAACGGCTTGGTTTTCCTGCGTCTGACCGAGGCGCTAGCGCAGCTGGGACCCTCGCTGCCGGCGGGGCTCAAGATCGCGACGTTTGACGACTACCCCTGGAACCATGTGCTCTTTGGTGGCGTGACCACGGCCGCGCAGGACACCCTCACCATTGCCGAGCGCGTAGTCGAGCGCCTTTCCGAGCGCATCGACGTTGTTACCACCACCGTGGGCGAGGCCGCAAAGCTCGCCCCCAAGCGCATCGAGATTCCCGGCCACATCGAACACCGCGCTTCGACCTCGCGCTAGCCGCTCGTTCGCAACTGCCTGTTCGCACACGTTTTTTGAGCGCTTGATACGCTTTAACCCTGCGGAAACATTTTTCTGCGATAGTATCTGCGATATAGACCAGTCGAAACCCGCCCGAAAGAAAGGGGAGCGACATGAACCAGCAGAACATCGATTACGTACTCCGCTCCGTAGAGCAGCGTGACATCCGCTTTGTTCGTCTGTGGTTTGTCGACATTCTCGGCCGCCTCAAGAACTTTGCCATTAGCCCCGAGGACCTCGAGGTCGCTTTTGAGGAGGGTATTGGCTTTGACGGCTCCGCTATCGAGGGCTTTGCCACGCCCGAGGAAGCCGACATGCTGGCGTTCCCCGATGCTTCGACCTTCCAGATTTTGCCGTGGCGCCCGAGCCATAATGGCGTCGCCCGCGTGTTCTGTGACGTGTGCACTCCCGATCGCAAGCCGTTTGCCGGCGACCCGCGCGATGCCCTGCGCCGCATGTTCCGCAAGGCCGAAAAGGCCGGCTATCTGCTCAACGTGGGCGCCGAGCTGGAGTATTACTACTTCCCCGACGAGCATACCCCCGAGCCGCTCGACAACGTGGGCTACTTTGATCTTTCGGTGAGCGATGCCGCTCGCGACCTGCGCCGTAACACGGTCCTCACGCTGGAGAAGATGTCCGTGCCCGTGGAGTACACCTTCCATGCCGCCGGCCGCTCGCAGCACGGCATGAGCCTGCGCCACGCCGAGGCCCTGAGCATGTCCGACGCCATCACCACGGCAAAGCTCATCATTAAGCAGCAGGCTTACGAGAGCGGGTGCCACGCCTCCTTTATGCCCAAGCCGTTGGCGGGTGAGGACGGCAGCGCTATGTTCCTGTGCCAGTCGCTGTTCGACCACGACGGCAACAACGTCTTTTGGGGCGAGGACGACGAGAAGTACCACCTCTCCGATATCGCCAAGCACTACATGGCCGGCATCCTGGCGCACGCGCGCGAGATCAGCGCTATCACTAACCCCACGGTCAACTCGTATAAGCGCATCATCACGGGTGGCGACTCCGTGCCGCAGTACGCCACGTGGGGCCTGCGCAACCGCGCGAGCATGGTCCGCATCCCGGTCTACAAGCCCGGCAAGCAGCTGTCCACGCGCATCGAGCTTCGCAGCCCCGACCCCATGGCCAACCCGTACCTGGTCAACGCCGTCACGCTGGCGGCTGGTCTGGACGGCATCGAGCGCAAACTGGAGCTCCCGCCCGAGGCAACGGCCGAGACGCTCAAGCTTACCGACCGTCAGATGGTCGAGGCCGGCTACACGCCGCTGCCGCGCTCGCTCAAAGAGGCGCTCGACGTGTTTGAGGACTCGCAGTTTATGAAGGATGCCCTCGGCGAGCACATCCACAGCTTCTTCCTCAAAAAGAAGCGCGACGAGTGGCATAAGTTTGAGTCTACGATCACCGAGTGGGAGATCAAGCACTACCTGGCGAACTCCTAATCGCGCTGGCTTGTTCCAGTACGATTGAGCTCATTTCTTTGGAGGCCGATATGTCCGAAAAGAGTGCCCTGTTCATGGCGCGCACGACGCGCTTCCACGAGTTTGCCCGCAGCTTGACGACCACCCTGGGTGTCGAGGTGAGCCTGGCCACCCCCGATTCGCCGACTGCGGCGCACGACTTTGACCTGCTGATCCTCGATTCCGATGGCATCCGCAGCGACCGCATCGATCAGATTGCCAAGTGGCTTGACGATCGTGGCGGCGTTCCCATGCTGGTGATCGTCGACGATGAGGCGCTCGGCACCCTGCGTCTGCCGAATCACGCGCATGCCGACTTTGTATGCCCCACGGCGACGCCCAACGAGCTTAAGGCTCGCGCGCAGCGCCTGATGGGCGAGGAGGAGACCGTCACCGCCGACGACGTGCTCAACATCGATAACCTCGAGATTAACCTGGCCACCTACCAGGTGACGCTCGATGATGAGCCCATCGACCTGACGCTGATGGAGTACTCGCTGCTGAGCTTTTTGGCGACACATCCCAACCGTGCCTACAGCCGCGAGGTACTGCTGCACCGCGTGTGGGGCTTTGAGTACTGCGGCGGCACGCGCACCGTCGACGTGCACATCCGACGCATCCGCTCCAAGGTGGGCCCGCAGATCGCGGCACATATCACCACCGTCCGCGGCGTGGGCTATCTGTTTAAGGACTAGATTTCCACCACAAAGGGGACAGGCACTTTTGTGGTGGTTTTGACGCAGGTACGGATTCCTTTCGGGTCTGCGGCAGAACTTAAGCCTTCCTAAAAGATTGCGTTCTCATACACTTGCGCCCGCATATTGGGGTACAACTCAACGTGAACAATGATGGCCCGCCACATGTTTGGCGGGCCTTTGGTTATTTGACGAAAGGATCGCAGCCATGAGCGAGTACGATTCCCAGCGTCCCCAGGATGCGGGCAACGCCGGCGAGACCCAGCAGCAGCCGCGCGTGCAGGTGGAGTCGACGCCTGCCGGTAGCAACATTCCCTACGTGCAGGCTTACGACACGCAGACCGGAAAGCCGCTGGGCAGCCAGCAGGTTGTAAACAAGCACACAGTGGTCAAAACCAAGACCAAAAAGTTGCCGATCTTTATTACGGCACTCGCCGGCTGTGCCTGCGGCGCCCTGCTGGTCATTGCGCTCATTATGAGCGGCACGCTCGATATCGGTGGCGGCAAGAATGCCGTGACGGCGGGTGCTTCGGGTTCATCGACGCAAAAGATTACGATTGATTCCGAGGACACCACGCTGGCCGAGGCCGTTTCTGCCAAGGCATTGCCCTCCGTGGTTTCCATCACCGCCACTTCGAGCGGTAGCCAGAATGGCTCGCTTTCGCAGTCTGCCGACGAGTCGGACAACTCGGGCAGCGTCGGTTCGGGCGTGGTGCTCGATACCGAGGGCCACGTCCTCACCAACAACCACGTGGTCGATGGCTATGACCAGTACGTGGTTACCATGGACGACGGCACTACATATGAGGCCGAGTTCGTTGGCAACGACGCCTCGAGCGACCTGGCCGTCATCAAGCTCAAGGACGCCGACGCCTCCAAGCTCACGCCAATCGAGATCGGCGACTCCTCCAAGCTCAACGTGGGCGAGTGGGTCATGGCGATCGGCTCGCCGTTCGGCAACGAGCAGTCTGTCTCCACGGGCATTGTGTCGGCGCTCTACCGCTCCACGGCCATGAGCTCTACCAGCGGTAACACCATCTACGCCAACATGATCCAGACCGATGCCGCCATCAACCCGGGCAACTCCGGCGGCGCGCTCGTTAACGACAACGGCGAGCTTGTGGGTATCAACTCGCTCATCGAGAGCTACTCGGGCTCCAGCTCGGGCGTGGGCTTTGCCATTCCCGTTAACTACGCCAAGAACATTGCCGACCAGATTATCGACGGCAAGACGCCGGTGCATCCGTACATGGGCGCTACGCTTTCGAGCGTCAACGCGCTCAACGCCCGCACCAACAAGCTGAGCACCGATAGCGGCGCGTATGTGGCGAGCGTCGTCGAGGACGGTCCCGCCGCCAAGGCCGGCATCCAGGAGGGCGACGTCATCACCAAGCTGGGCGACGATGAGATCACGAGCGCCGATGGCCTGATCATCGCGCTGCGCAGCCACGAGGTGGGCGAGAAGGTCGAGATCACGCTCATGCGCGGCAAGGAAGAGAAAAAGGTCACGGTTGAGCTGGGCTCTGACGAGGAGTTGCAGAGCCAGCAGCAGGACGACAGCGCGACCGACACCGGCAACGGCGGTATTACCGACGAGCAACTGCGCCAGTATCTGGAGGAGCTGCTGGGCCAGCAGGGCCAGGGCCAGGGCTACGGTCAGGGTTTCTAACGAGCCGTATCGCATATATCGAAGCCAGAGGGGCTGTCCCATCAACGCGGGACAGCCCCTCTTTTCTTATTGATCCGTTGGGGACGGAGGAAAACGGATCACTTGTGGCTGGCAAGAGGCCAGGTTCGTAATGGTCTGGACAGTTAGTTCAGATACGTATAAATCTGGGGCAGCTTGGGATGCGTTTTGAGCAATTTTTGATTGAGATGGGGCTCGAATGGGTGTTTAGAAGGGAGAGTGGGACGTTTACATGGTCTCGAGGAGCCCAAATTAGTCGAAACAGAGGTGTTCGTGCCTGATCCAGCTCTAGGATTTATACGTATCTGAACTAACTGTCCACCCCAGTCTGGCGGCTGCCGATTCGGTGCGGTTTGAGACCGCTATTCGGCCCCGTTGCGACCGGTGGTACTCTTGTATCCGTTTGAAATCGAGCGAAGGAGTGCCGCTATGGAGCAATCGAGCCTGTTT
>UQPL01000089.1:0-7619 GCA_900542895.1 uncultured Collinsella sp.
GTATAAGAGACAGCCGCCGGCGTCACCACCCTCGAGCTCTACGTCACCAGCCAAAAAACCGGCTTTCGCGATGAATACATCAACATGGTCGACGCCGATTCGTGCCGCGTGCTCATCGATGCCGTCTACGAGCCCACGTTTGAGCACCTGGGCGACGAGTTCGGCTGCACCATCCTGGGGTTCTTTACCGATGAGCCGGGCTTTATGAACGAGAAGGGCACGGCTCTCAACGATGCTTCTACCAGCAGCTTTATTGGACGCGGCAATATGGCACTACCCTGGTCGAACGAACTTGCGCGACGCCTGCGCAATGCACTTGGCGAGGACTGGCTCACCAAGCTACACGGCCTTTGGACACGCGAGGCAGATGGCGCCCGAGTCCGTCACACCTACATGGACATTGCTACGCAACTCTACCGCACCTGCTTTGACGAGCAGATCGGCGACTGGTGCCGTGAGCGCGGCGTCATGCACATCGGCCATGTAATCGAGGACAAGAGCTGCCACACACGTTTGGGCCAGGGCGCCGGGCACTACTTCCGCGCGGTCGCCGGACAAGATATGGCGGGCATCGATGTTGTCATCAACCAGCTTGCCCCCGGCGTCGACCACGGGCGCTACAGTTACTTCCATGGCGCATGGAACATGGAGTTCTTTACCTACGCGCTTGCCAAACTGGGCTCTTCGGCCGCGCGCCTCGACCCTAAAAAACAAGGACGCTGCATGGCCGAGGTCTTTGGCGCCTTCGGCTGGCACGAGGGCCTGCGCGAGATGAAGTGGATTGCCGACCACATGCTCGTCCGCGGCGTCAATTGGTTTACGCCGCACGCGTTTAGCATGGCGCCCTTCCCCGATTGGGACTGCCCGCCGCACTTTTACGCGCACGGCAACAATCCGCAGTGGCCGCACTTTGGGCAGCTCATGAGCTATATGAACCGTACGGCAACGCTGCTTTCGGGAGGCTGTGCCGCGTGCCCCGTTGCCATCCTGTACCATGCCGATGCCGAGTGGGCGGGCGATGCCATGCCTATCGAGCGCGTGGCTGCCGAGCTCACGCGTGCGCAGATCGACTTTGATTTTGTGCCCGCCGAGGCTTTTGAGGATGAGGGCCGTTACGAGGTTTCAATTGCTGATGGAATGCTTACCGTAAACGATTGTCGTTACCAGGCGTTTGTTATGCCAGGAGCTTCATTTATTGGCTCGGCGACGGCGCAGGCCGTAAGGCGCATGATGGATGCGGGAGTTATGGTCCTCGCCGTCGACGAGGTGCCGAACGCGCTTTACGACGCCGATGACGTGGTTGAACTGGATGAACTTGCAGCGACTCCGCTTGCCGATATGGCGGGCGTGCTGGCGAACGCTGGGCTGCAGACGGTTGTCACCGACACGCCCCAGTCCTGGCTGCGCGCGCTTCGCTACGAGCACGCCGGCGAGACCTACGTCATGCTGGTCAACGAGCACCCGCACGAACGCATCGACTGCACAGTTAAACTCGCGCAAGGCGAGCGACTTTGCGGCACGCGCCTCGACCTGTTGAATGGCACCGATCCCGTTGCGTTTGACGGAACGCTTGAGCTCGCACCCTTCGAGAGCTGCTTCGTTGCCTTGGAGACGGACGGCGGGCTTAAGTCCGGGGACGGCGCGGACATGGGCTCGAGCGATGCGCTCGCCCTCGACATCAACGGCCCTTGGACCGTCGCCCTCTCCCCTGCCGGCGGCGGAACCTTTGGCGCCCCGCAGGAACTCGAGCACTTGTGCGACCTCACGGCCGAGCGATTCCCCAATGCATGCGGGACGTTCCGCTATCGCACGTTGTTCGAGCTGGCGAACGAGCTTGCCGATGCCACAATCGACCTGGGAGATGTCTACGAAGTCGCGACACTTACGCTCGACGGACACCCACTCGGCACACGCATCTGTCCGCCCTATCGCTTTGCCATCGATCCTCTTGCTGCCGGCACGCACGAACTCACCGTCGACGTCATCAACACGCTCGATCATGCGATTCCCGACATCTTCGCCCTCACCGAACCCGTCGCCCCGAGCGGCACCCTCGGTCCCGTTACCCTTTGCGGGCAAAACCTGCCAAAATAAACCTGTCCCTTTTTGGCAGGTTTGTTGAGTGTGGGAGTTCGCATGGATATCAAACGCAAGATTTCCGAGGCACAGGGCCTTACCCCTACCGAGCAACAGCTCGGCATTGCAGCCCTTGCCATCGGCGAGGACATCCGCGGGCTTTCTATTAAGGAATTTGCCGCGCGCACCAACGTTTCTGTTGCGAGCGTGCACCGCTTTTGCAAAAAGCTCGGCCTCGAGGGATTCAAAGACCTCAAGGTCGAGCTCATCCGTCAGGCGACCGAGGCGGGTAACCGGCGCGAAGTGGACATCAACTTTCCCTTCGATGCCACCTCCACCCCTGCGCAGGTGATGGAGCGCATGGAGGGGCTCTACCAGACCACGCTGGCCGAAACGCAGGAGCTGCTCGACCCCACGCAGCTTGACCACGCCGCCAAGCTCATCGCGAACGCCCGACAGGTCGACATCTACACGGGCTCGCACAACCTGTATCCAGCGGGAATGTTCCACGATCGTCTGCTTTCCGCCGGTAAGTGCGCGACGTGCTACGGCGGCGTCGAGGCCCAGGTGCGCACGGCGCTCACCTCGGGCCCCGACCATGTGGCAATCGTCATTTCCTACAGCGGCCTTGCCCCCAACTTCAAGGAAATCTTGCCGATCCTCAGTAGTCGGCATGCCCCGGTCATCGTCATCGGCACACCATACTGCGCCCGCATTCACCCCGGCTTTGCCGCCTATCTCATGGTGAGCGACCACGAGAGCATGACGCACCGCATCACGCAGTTTGCCAGCCACATCGCCGTGCAGTACGTGCTCGATTCGCTCTACAGCAGCTACTTTGCCAAAGATTACGCCCGCTGCTCCGAGTTCCTCGAGCGATTGTTTCCCTACACCCGCCTGCCCGGGCTCAAGTAGTCATTTAAGAACGTCCCCAATGACTACTCCGGCAACACCGATGTTTTGGCAACGACAGCGAAAGCCCGTCAGAGCGAGCAAGGTGCCTTGAAACGAGGCGGCATTGACCTTCTGGTCATGCCGCCGAAGTTGAAAGGCAGATTGCCGCTCTGGCGGGCTTGCAGCGTCAACTGGTTACGCGGGTTGGTAAACCCGCGTAACTACCTACTCCTGAGCTCCGTACTGCTCGTAGTAGGCGTCGATGGCGGCCTTGAGCTCGTCGTCGATGACGACCTTGCCGTCGATCTCGTGGTTGTAGAGGGTCTCGACGACCTCGGCCATGGAGACGATGCTCGCGACGGGGAAACCGTACTTGGC
Organism: uncultured Collinsella sp.; assembly: GCA_900542895.1. GTDB lineage: Bacteria > Actinomycetota > Coriobacteriia > Coriobacteriales > Coriobacteriaceae > Collinsella. The sequence goes on from UQPL01000089.1 coordinate 3,349, forward strand.
CTCGATCTCCTTCTGCGCGGTGGTCACACCGCCCTTGCCGACTTCCATGCGGTTGAGGGACACGATCAGGCCCTTAATCTCGACATCGGCAGCAGCCTTAACCTTGGGATAGGTCTCGTCGATGGACTTGCCGCTAGTGGTGACGTCCTCGACCATGACCACACGGTCGCCGTCCTTGGGCTCATAACCCAGCAGGTTACCCTTATCGGCACCGTGGTCCTTGGCCTCCTTGCGGTCGCAGCAGTACTTGACCTCCTTGCCGTACAGCTCGTGGTAGGCAATTGCGGTCACGACGGCCAGCGGAATACCCTTGTAGGCCGGTCCAAACAGCACATCAAAGTCGTCGCCAAAGTTATCGTGGATGGCTTGGGCGTAATACTCGCCCAGCTTCTTGAGCTGATAGCCCGTCACGTAAGCGCCGGCGTTCATAAAGAACGGGGACTGACGGCCGCTCTTGAGCGTAAAGCTGCCGAACTTAAGAACGTCGGACTCGACCATGAACTTGATGAACTCTTGTTTGTAAGCCTCCATGCGGGCTCCTCTCGTAATTGCGTACGTGCTCTTCAGTTTAGCGCAGGCGAGGCGTCGATGTGGGCGCGCTTTGGAGCCACGGCATTCTGTAAAAGCTTTGTCAGGGGGAATGGTTTTCCGAACAATGGGGTTGACATGGCAAACCCCCTCATCAAGAATACGAGCGGATTAAAAAGGGGTACGAGATACCCAAAGCGCGCTGCGCTCAGCCTTTAGGAGGTGTGCCATGGAAGGCAGTCCTAGTCGAAAAACCTGCATGTCGCCCTCGGCACGCCGCGAGGACTCCGCACACGCATAAACGCCAACAGCAGATCGTCAAAACCACCACAAAGGTGCCTGTCCCCTTTGTGGTGATTCGCGAGCATGACGTGAGCGACATCTAGGGTTTTTGCAATTCAATACGACACGTACGCTAACTCCCTTTAGCAAGGAGGACCCTATGCTGATGCTCAAAACCGCCACGGTACTCGAAGTCATCTCCAAGCGCCGCCGCACGGCGCGCCCCGCCGCTCATACCGGCCTGTCCAAGAACACCATATTCGCCGCCACCCATAGTGCCGAGGACGCCCTCGTACTGCTCGACGCCACCGCTGACGGCCTCACCGCCGAGCAGGCAACCGAGCGCCTGGACGCCTCCGGCCCCAACACCATCGAGGCAACGACCAAAACGCTCGCCCGCCGCATCGCCGACGCGTTCATCGATCCCTTCGCCGGCATCCTCGCCGCGCTCGCGCTGGTCTCGCTCTACATCGACGTGCTCGCCGTGCCCGAACCGCAGCGCGACCCCTCCACGGTCATCGCCATCGGCATCATGCTGCTGGTATCGGGCGGCATGAAGTTTATCCAGGAAGCCCGCAGCGGCAATGCGGCAGAGGCCCTCAAGGACCTGGTCTCCAACACTTGCACCGCCCTGCGCGACGGCGGGCGCATCGAGATCCCCTTCGACGAGCTCGTCCCCGGCGATGTAATCCGCCTCTCTGCCGGCGATATGGTGCCGGCAGATGCCCGCATCATCACCGCGCGCGACCTGTTTGTGATCGAGTCCGCACTCACCGGCGAGAGCGAGGCCGTCGAGAAGACCACCGCCACCACCGTCGTCGAGGGCGCCGACGGCTCCGCACTGCCACTCTCTGCCTGCAAGAATATCGTCTTTACCGGCACCTCCGTGCAAAACGGCGCCGCCATGGCGCTTGTCGTTGCCACCGGCTCGGACACCTACCTGGGCGGCATCGCCAAGATGCTCAACGGGCGCGGCGAAAAGAGCGCGTTTGACCGCGGCGTCTCGAGCGTCTCCATGTTGCTCGTACGCCTCATGCTCGTTATGGCGCCGGCCGTCTTTGCCATCAACGCCGCCACCAAGGGCAACGTCATCGACGCGCTGCTGTTCGCCACGAGCGTGGCCGTGGGCATCACGCCGCAAATGCTTCCCGTCATCGTGACCACGAGCCTGTCGCAGGGCGCCAAGGACCTCGCCCGTCGCCAGGTTATCGTCAAGGAGCTGCCGGCGATTCAAAACCTTGGCGCGATGGACGTCCTGTGCTGCGACAAGACCGGCACCCTCACCGAAGACCGCATCGTGCTCGAGCGCTATCTCAGCACCGACGGCAACGAAGACGCACGTGTGCTGCGCCATGCGTTTTTGAACAGCTTCTTCCAGACCGGCCTCAAAAACCTTATCGACCTGGCCGTAATCGACCGTGCCGATGTGACGCCCTCGACCGTTATGCCCGATTCTATGCTGGGCCAGAGTCTGCGCGACCGCTATACCAAGGTCGACGAGGTTCCCTTCGATTTCTCGCGCCGCCGCCTGAGCGTAGTTGTCGCCGACGCCCAAGGCAAAACCCAGATGGTTACCAAGGGCGCTGCCGAGGAAATGCTCGAGATCTGCTCCTTTGTCGAGGTCGATGGCATCGCCCAGCCACTCACCAACGAGAACCTCGCCCAGATTCGCAAGCAGGTCGCCGGACTTAACGCCGAGGGTCTGCGCGTGATTGCCGTGGCGCAGAAGACCAATCCGCGCTGCGTGGGCGAGTTTGGCATCGCCGACGAGTGCGACATGGTGCTGATGGGCTTTTTGGCCTTCCTCGATCCGCCCAAAGCAAGTGCCGCGGGCGCCGTCGCCACCCTCGAGGCCAAGGGCGTGGCGGTCAAGGTCCTAACCGGCGACAACGACCGCGTCGCCGCCACCGTCTGCGAACAGATTGGTATCGATGCGAGCAACGTCTTGCTCGGCTCCGAGATCGATGCGCTCGATGACGCCGAACTTGCCGAGCGCGCCGAGAAAACCCACCTCTTCGCCAAGCTCTCGCCGCTGCAGAAGGCGCGCCTGGTACGCGTCATGTGCGAGATGCTCGGCCACACCGTGGGCTTTATGGGCGACGGCATCAACGACGCCGCCGCCATGCGTGCGAGCGACTGCGGCATCTCGGTCGATTCGGCCGTCGACATTGCCAAGGAATCCGCCGATATCATCTTGCTTCAGAAGGACCTGGGCGTGCTCGAGCGCGGCATCATCGAAGGCCGCCGCACCTACGGCAACCTGCTCAAGTACCTCAAGACCACGGTGAGCTCCAACTTTGGCAATGTGCTGTCCGTGACCGTCGCGAGCCTGTTCTTGCCGTTTTTGCCCATGAGCGCCCTGCAGCTGGTGCTGCTGTCGCTGGTCTACGAGATCGTGTGCATCGCACTGCCGTGGGACACCGTCGATGACGCCTGGACTGCCCGCCCGCGTGCCTGGGACGCCGCGTCCATCAAGGGCTTTATGCTCGAGCTGGGCCCCATGAGCTCGCTGTTTGACATCGTGACCTTCGCCGCGCTCTTCTTTGTCGTGTGCCCCGCCGCCGTGGACGCAAGCTGGTCCGAGCTTGCCGCCGCGGGCGACGTCGCGGGTATGGCGACCTTTGCTGCGCTCTTCCAGAGCGGCTGGTTTGTCGAGTCCATGTGGTCGCAGACACTCGTGGTCCACATGCTGCGCTCCCCGCATCTGCCGAGCCCGCGCGACCACGCCGCGCCCGCATTGTGCGTTCTTACCGTGCTGGGCCTGGCGCTCGTCACCTGGCTGCCGGCAAGCCCCATCGCCGATGCGCTCGGCCTCATGGCACTGCCCGCGAGCTTTTTCGCGCTGCTCGTCGGCATCGTCACCGCCTACATCGCGCTCACTCAGCTGGCAAAGCGCCGCTACATTGCACGCCACGGCGAGCTGCTGTAGCACGGTGAGCCGCCACAGTAGACAGCCCAAGGGTAGAACCACCACAAAGGTGCCTGTGAACTGCCTCCCATTTCTTGGACATCGGGAAATGGGAGGTTTTCCATGAGTATAGACCTCAGGGTGAAGCACGACCTGGAGTCCAGGAGGCGGGCCGTCGAGCTCTTCGACGCCGGCGTCGGCTGCAAGCCGGCGGCCGAGGCCCTGTCCGTCCCCCGCGAGACCGTGAGAGAATGGCAGTGGGTATACCGGGCGTTCGGAAGCGAGGCGCTGCTGTCCATGGGCGGGAAACAATCCAGGTACACATTCGAGCAGAGGGTCGCCGCGGCGTCGGCCGTGGTCGACGGCGGGATGGCGAAGACCGACGCCATGGCCGAGTTCGGGATCAGGTCGTGTCCCCGCTGGAGCGCTGGTGCAGGCTCTACCGCGAGGGCGGCGCCGAGGCGCTGCGGCCCGGACCGAAGGGCAGGCCGAGGGGGTCGAGGTCCTGTCTCTTATACACATCTCCGAGCCCACGAGACATGCGCAGATCTCG